>JAYWCQ010000299.1:0-8643 GCA_043780435.1 Polaromonas sp. | reverse complement strand
TTGGCGCGTGCGACGCAAGTAAAATGATCCACCTATGCTTACATTCCAGCAAATCATTCTCAAACTCCAGTCCTACTGGGACGCCCAGGGCTGCGCCCTATTGCAACCCTACGACATGGAAGTCGGCGCGGGTACGTCGCACACTGCTACTTTTTTAAGAGCACTCGGCCCTGAGCCGTGGAAAGCCGCCTACGTGCAGCCCAGCCGCCGCCCCAAAGACGGCCGCTATGGTGAAAACCCCAACCGCCTGCAGCATTATTACCAGTACCAAGTGGTGTTGAAGCCCGCCCCGGCGAATATTTTGGATTTGTACCTCGGCTCGCTCGAAGCCTTGGGCTTTGATTTGAAAAAAAACGACGTCCGTTTTGTCGAAGACGACTGGGAAAACCCAACCTTGGGCGCCTGGGGCTTGGGCTGGGAGGTCTGGCTCAACGGCATGGAGGTGACGCAGTTCACCTACTTCCAGCAGGTCGGCGGTATCGACTGCAAGCCCATCACCGGCGAAATCACCTACGGTCTGGAGCGTCTGGCCATGTATTTGCAGGGTGTGGACAGCGTCTATGACTTGGTATACACCGAAACCGGGTCAGCGCCGGGCCGCTCCCAAGCAGACCCAGCCCCCTCGGGGGGCAGTGAGCCACACAGCGTGGGCGAACGTGGAGGCAAAATCCTTTACGGCGATGTGTATTTGCAGAACGAAAAAGAACAATCCGCCTACAACTTCGAGCACAGCGATGTGGACTTTTTGTTCACGGCGTTTACGGCGCATGAGAAACAGGCCAAGTATTTGATGGAACAACAGCTCGCCTTGCCCGCCTACGAGCAGGTTCTCAAAGCGGCGCACACCTTCAACTTGCTGGACGCACGCGGCAGTATCAGCGTGACCGAGCGGGCCGCCTACATGGGCCGCATCCGCAACATTTCGCGCAGCGTGGCGCAAAGTTATCTGGAGAGCCGTGAGCGGCTCGGCTACCCCATGGCGCCGCGTGACTGGGTCGCGCAAGTGGCTCCCCTGATGCCGACAACATCCGCCAAGAAGGTGGAGAAGGCAGTATGAACATGACAACGCAAAATTTATCCGCTAACTTATTGGTGGAACTGTTCGTCGAAGAACTGCCCCCGAAAGCCCTGCAAAAACTCGGCGAAGCTTTTGCCAGCACGCTGGCGGCATCGCTGCAAAGCCAGGGTTTGGCGCAGGCAGACGCTGTCGTTACGCCCTTTGCCACGCCGCGCCGTTTGGCGGCGCACATCACCGCTGTGGCCGCGCAGGCGGCTGACAAAGCCGTGTCGCAAAAACTCATGCCGGTGAGCGTGGGGTTGGACGCTGCAGGCAATGCCACGCCAGCGTTGTTGAAGAAATTGCAAGTCTTGGGCGCGGATGCCTCCGCCGTTTCAGGTCTAAAACGCGCCATGGATGGCAAAGCCGAAGCTCTGTTTTACGACAGCCAAGTGACGGGTGTTTTGCTGGCCGATGGTTTGCAAAAAGCCGTGTCCGAGGCAATTGCCAAACTCCCCATCCCCAAAGTGATGAGTTACCAGCTCGCGCAAAACTGCGAGATGCCGGGCTGGAGCAGCGTCAGCTTTGTTCGGCCTGCTCATAAATTAATAGCACTACATGGAGCAAATACGCCGACTATCACCCTTTTAGGTCTTAAATCAGGGCGTGAAACGCTGGGCCACCGGTTTGAGGCGGCGGTGTCACCCGTGGTGATTGCCGATGCGGACAGCTACGCCGCAACGCTGCGCAAAGACGGCGCCGTCATCGCCAGCTTTGCCGAACGCCGTGCGGAGATTGAGCGCCAATTGGTCGCTGCAGCCGCTAAGGCTGGCGCTGCGGATGGCACAACGTACACCCCGATTGACGATGCCGCCCTCTTGGACGAGGTGACCGGCTTGGTTGAACGCCCCAATGTGCTGACCTGTGCCTTTGAAAAAGAGTTTCTAGACGTGCCGCAGGAATGTTTGATTTTGACCATGAAGGCGAATCAAAAGTACTTCCCGCTGCTGGACGCGGCTGGCAAGTTGAGCAACCAATTTTTAGTCGTCAGCAACATCAGCCCAACCGATGCCAGCGCCGTCATTGGCGGCAACGAGCGCGTGGTGCGGCCGCGCTTGGCCGATGCCAAGTTTTTCTTTGAGCAAGATCGTAAGAAGACGCTCGAATCTCGCGTTGCAGGGCTGGACAAGGTGGTGTACCACAACAAACTCGGCTCACAAGGTGAGCGCATACTTCGCGTCCGCGCCATTGCCAGAGCCATTGGGCAGCAATTGGGTGGCGATGCCTTGGCGGCGCAAGCGGATCAGGCGGCTAATCTAGCCAAGTCAGATTTGGTGACCGACATGGTGGGTGAATTCCCCGAGTTGCAAGGCACCATGGGTCGCTATTACGCCTTGAATGACGGTTTGAGCACCGATGTGGCCGACGCGATTGAAGACCACTACAAGCCGCGTTTTGCTGGCGATACGCTGCCACGCAACCAAGTTGGTGTGGTCGTGGCTTTGGCGGATAAGCTGGAAACGCTGGTGGGGATGTTTGGTATTGGTAATTTGCCGACGGGGGATAAAGACCCGTTTGCGCTGCGTCGGCATGCGTTGGGGGTGATTCGGATGATGACCGAGTTGCAGCTTCCGCTGGATTTATCTGGCGTGTCCGCATGTGCCGCGATTGCATTTCCTGGCATGCAAGATGGCACTTTGCAGTTGATGTACACGTTTTTCTATGATCGATTTTCTGGCATGCTTCGAGAACAGGGATTCAGTGCTCAGGAGGTAGAAGCAGTTATTTCTCAGTCCCCAGAGCGTTTGTGCGATGTGCCTAAGCGCCTCGCCGCCGTCCGCGCCTTCGCCGTTCTGCCCGAAGCCCCTGCCCTAGCTGCGGCCAACAAGCGCATCACCAACATCCTCAAAAAAGCGCAAGAAGCGGCGATGGTTGACCCGCATGTCAGCGAGATATTGCTGAAAGAACCGGCCGAAATCGCGCTGTTTGCGGCGATGAACGAGGTCGCTCCTAAAGCCAAAGCGCAGTTTGAAGCGGGCGACTACACCGGATCACTGCAGACGTTGGCGGCTTTGCGCGCACCGGTCGATGCGTTTTTTGACGGTGTTATGGTCAACGCCGAAGAACTCGACCTGCGCCTGAACCGCCAGGGTCTGCTGAAAAGCTTGCACGAAGCGATGAACCGCGCGGCTGATTTGTCCAAACTGGCGACTTGAACAGGCCTCCTATGAAACTCATCATCCTAGACCGCGACGGCACGATCAACGAAGAGCGTGCCGACTTTGTCAAATCGCCTGAGGAGTGGATTCCGCTGCCGGGCGCATTAGAGGCTGTGGCCAAGTTGAACCACGCCGGTTGGCGCACCATCATCGCCAGCAACCAGTCGGGGCTGGGGCGCGGGCTGTTTGATGTGGCGGCGCTGAACGCCATGCACGCCAAAATGCACAAGCTGCTGACAGCCTTAGGCGGTCGTATGGATGCGGTGTTTTACTGCCCGCACACGCCGACCGACAACTGCAGCTGCCGCAAGCCCTTGCCAGGTTTGTTTGAGCAAATCATTGAACGTACGGGTGTGGATGCCCATTTGATTCCCAGCGCGGGCGACAGTTTGCGCGACATGCAGGCAGCAGCAGCCGCAGGTTGTGAGCCGCATTTGGTGCTGACGGGCAATGCTTTGCCTTTGCGCGGCCAGCCCTTGCCAGACACCTACCCCCCAAACACCATGACGCACCTTGATTTAGCCGCCTTCGCCGACTTCATCATCGCACGCGAAAAAGAGCAAGAGAATAAAGCACCATGAACCGCGTGATTAATTTTGTCCGCGCCGTGCTGCACACGGTCTTGATGGCGGTGACGGTGATACCCTGGGCTTTGGCCGCGGTGCTGCTGCGTCTGTTTGGCAACCAAAAACTCGTTTATGCCGTGTGCATCAACTGGCTGCGACTGTCTGTCAACAGCGGAACGGCGATTTTAGGCATTCGCAACCGTGTGACGGGTTGGGAAAACCTGCCTACAGGGAAAACGGACGCGGCTATTTTGCTGGTCAAGCACCAGTCGCTGTGGGAGACGTTTTCTATGATCGCCCTGATGCCACATCCTTTGGCTTATGTGTTTAAAAAAGAGTTGTTGCAAATCCCCTTTTTTGGTTGGGCCATTGGCAGTATGGACATGATTCATATTGATCGCAAGCAGGGCACACGGGCTTTTGGCAAAGTCGTCGAGCAGGGGAAACGCCTGTTGGACAAGGGCACCTGGGTGATCATGTTTCCTGAAGGCACACGCATCCCACGCGGACAAAAAGGCACGTATAAAACCGGCGGCACACGCTTGGCGATCGCAACGGGCGCGCCGGTGGTTCCCGTCGCTGTTACCTCCGCCAGATGCTGGCCCAAAAAGGCGTTCATCAAAACGCCAGGCATTGTGGATATTTCAATCGGCCAACCCATTCCAAGCATCGGTCGCGAACCTGCTGAGTTGATGCGTGAAGTGGAAGCCTGGATCGAAGCCGAAATGCGCCGCCTTGATCCTGACGCGTACAAATAAACCCTAACCCTAACCCTAACCCTAACCCTTGCCATGCTGCGCTTGTTGAAGTTCACGCTGGATTTGTTTGATGTTGCGCCGGTGGTCCAGCCCGCGCCGAAAGCACGACCCAAGGCCGAAGCTAAACCTAAAAAAGCAACGCCTGCACAAGCAGCACTGTTACCCGTTGCTGGCGATGTTTTGTCGCACCATCCACAAGCCAGCCAGCAAACGCGATTCGATGGCCGTGCGGTGAACTACGAGCTGCTACGCAGCCGCAGGCGCACCATGACCTTCAGCGTTAGCGCGGCAGGTTTATCCGTGCGTGTCCCTTTTGGCATGTCGCAACCCAGCATCGAAGCCGCCGTGCAAGAAAAAGGCCGTTGGATCGTTCTTAAACTCAGCGGTATGCAGCAGCGTGAAGAGCGTATGGTGGCGCTGAAGATGGATTGGCAGGCAGGTGCGCAGCTGGCGTATTTGGGTGGCAAGTTGCAGGTCAGCATTGATCCGCATGCTGTAGCAACGACGCTAACACCGGCCGATCAAACAAGCCAGACCTGGGACTTGGTGCTGGCGTTACCTGCAGTATCTAACGATAAAAAAATCCGCGACACCACCAAAAAATGGCTGCTGCAACAAGCCACGCAACATTACACGGCACGCATGAACCATTTTGCGCCGCTGTTGGGCGTGCGGTGGAAAACCATGACGCTGACCAACGCCAACAGCCGCTGGGGCAGCGCCAAGGCCGATGGCACGATTCGCCTGCACTGGCGCTTGATGCAGTTCAACCCCGACGTGATTGATTACGTGGTGGCGCATGAGCTCAGCCACCTGCGCGAGCTGAATCACAGCCCGCGCTTTTGGGCAACCTTGGCCGGTGTGATGCCCGATTACGAGGCGCGACAAAAACAACTCATGGCGCAGGTCTTGCCGCCTTGGGAATGATGCGGTTTTGATTTCTGGCGTTTAAATTTAAAGCGCCGCCGCAATCGCTTTGCCTACATCTTGCGTGCTGGCGCTACCACCCAAGTCGGGTGTGCGCGGTGCATCACTGCCCGCCGCCAAAACTTTTTCAATCGCCGCCAACACACCATCGTGCGCGTCTTTGTGGCCCAAAAATTCCAGCATCATCGCGCCGCACCAGATTTGCCCAATCGGGTTGGCAATGTTGCGCCCCGCGATGTCGGGCGCCGAGCCATGCACGGGTTCGAACAACGAGGGAAACTTGCGCTCGGGGTTCAGGTTGGCACTGGGTGCGATGCCGATGGTGCCGGTGCAAGCTGGGCCCAAGTCGCTCAAAATATCGCCAAACAAATTGCTGGCCACCACCACGTCAAAAAAGTCAGGACGCTGTACAAAGTGCGCCGTCAAAATATCGATATGAAATTTGTCCAGCTTGAGGGCGGGGTAGTTCTTGGCCATGGCTTCGACACGCTCATCCCAGTAAGGCATGGAAATCGAAATACCGTTGGATTTTGTGGCGCTGGTTAAATGCTTTTTAGGGCGTGATTGCGCCAGCTCAAAGGCAAACTTCAGCACCCTGTCCACGCCAAAGCGGGTGAAGATGGCGTCTTGCACGACAAACTCACGGTCTGTGCCCGGAAAAGCTTTGCCGCCTATGCTGGAGTATTCGCCTTCGGTGTTTTCGCGCACGATGTAAAAGTCAATCTCACCGGGCTGGCGTGGGCTGCCGTCGCGCCGCACCACCGGGCAGACGATGCCGGGCATCAAGCGTGCGGGGCGCAGGTTGACATATTGGTCAAACTCGCGTCTGAACAAAATGAGCGAACCCCACAGCGACACATGGTCGGCAATTTTGTCTGGCCAGCCCACCGCACCAAAGTAGATGGCATCGTGGCCGCCAATCTGCTCTTTCCAATTGTCCGGCATCATCTTGCCGTGCTTTTCATAGTAGTCCCAGCTGGCAAAGTCGAAGTGGTCAAACTGCAGGTCGATACCGTATTTGCTGGCGGCGGCTTCCATCACGCGAATGCCTTCGGGCATGACTTCTTTGCCTATACCATCGCCGGCGATGACAGCGATGCGTTTTTTAGCTGTTTTATTGTCCCTATTGTGTGTCGTTGTATTCATGGTTTGTAAAGTTCTAAAGATCAAGGTTTGAAAAAAGCCAGTGCTTCGGCCAGCAACAATTGGGGTGCTTCTTCGGCAATGTAGTGCCCGCAAGGCAAGCTTATGCCAGACACATCGTTAGCGCGTTCGCGCCACAGCGCCAGCACATCAAAGCATTTGCCGACGGCACCGTGGTCACCCCACAGCACACGCAGCGGCTGCGTGAGTTGGCGGCCTGCAGCCACATCAGCACGGTCATGCACCAAATCAACCGTCGCGGCGGCGCGGTAGTCTTCGCACATGCTAGTGGCCGTGCCTGGAATCTGAGCGCAGCGTTCGTATTCAGCCAGTGCGGCGGGGGTGAAGGCGCTCAAACCCGCATAGCGCTTACCCATCAAGCTGTGCATATAGCGCACGGGATCCAGCTCAATCAGGCTTTCGGGCAAGGGCGCGGGTTGGATCAAAAAGAACCAGTGCCAATAAGCGCGGGCAAAGGCGTCGGTGGTGTGGTCATACATGGCCAAGGTGGGCGCGATGTCCAGTACCATCAAGCGCTGCACCGCATCTGGGTGGTCCAACGCGAGCCGATGCGCAACTCGCGCGCCACGGTCATGCGCCATCACTTGAAAGCGGTCAAACCCATAGTGCTGCATCACGGCGATGGCATCCAGCGCCATGCTGCGCTTGGAATAATTATGGTGTTCCGTATCCGCCGGTGCGCGCACCGAATCACCATAACCACGTAAATCCATCATGACAACGCTGAAATGCTTGGCCAGCTCATTCGCCACCAAATGCCACATGACGTGTGATTGAGGATGACCGTGTAACAACAGCAAGGGCGCGCCTTGGCCACCGCGCAGGGTGTGCAGCGGGCCAGCGGGGCCTTGGACCTGAGTTGTCGTAAATCCGTGAAACATGATGTCCCTAATGGTTGAAATAGTTTAATTTTAGGCCTTAGCCGGCCGCACGACCAAACTCACCCCAATCGCCGTCAGCACAATGCCCAAGACTGTGACTGCGGTGATGGCTTCATCAAACAGCAGCCAAGCCATCAGCGCCGTGGTTGGCGGCACCAAATACAGCAAACTGGTCACCGTGGTGGCTGCGCCGCGCTGAATCAGCAGGAACATCAAAGAACTGCCACCCAAGGTCAACGCCAGCACCGCCCAAGCCATCGCACCTACAAATGAGGCATTCCAAGTAATTGCTTCAGTCTCAAACATTGCAAAGGGCAGGGTCAGCACCAACGCCGCACCCAGCTGGATCACGTTGGCGGTGCGCACATCGGTCGCGGTGACGTGCTGTTTTTGGTACAAGGTCCCGATGGTGATGCTGAACAATGCGAATACGGTGGCTGCAAAAGTCAGCAAAGTGACTTCGTTGGTGGCACCGAACTTGCGGGCTACCACGAGCAACAAGCCGGCCAAGCCCAGCAACAAGCCCGCCCATTGTCGCTTTGAAACGACAGCCCCCGGCTGGCCTGCTGATGCGCTTGACGTTTGGCTAGAGAGCCAAAGCGCCGTCAAAATGGGCTGAAACCCCACAATCAGCGCTGCCAAACCCGAGCCCATGCCGTTTTTAACCGCCACCCAGACGCCACCCAGGTAGCCGCCGTGCATCAAGATGCCGGTGATGGCGAGGTGCAGCCATTGTTTTTTGTCGGTTGGCCAAATGGCTTTTGCGAGCCAAATCCAGACCAGAAAACACACAATTGAGCAAAAATAGCGAATCGCCAAAAACGTCAAAGGTGGCGCAAAAGGCAAGCCAAACTTGGCGACAATGAAGCCCGTGCTCCAAATCAGCACAAAAACCGCGGGCATGGCGCGAATCAGAAAAGAGGCGTTTGTGGCTGGCGAGGGGTTCAAAATGGAGAGTTTCGCTGGAAATTTAGGGGTAATTCTGCCGCCTAGCTTAGCCTATTACCGTAGGTTTTTGCGCTAACTGGTGGCCACGCCTCAAGAATCTGCGATAATCATGGGCTAACTTGAGGCAACACGCTTCAAAAAGTACCTAGGATGAATCATGAAACGCACTTACCAACCCTCTAA
>JAYWCQ010000298.1:0-4495 GCA_043780435.1 Polaromonas sp. | reverse complement strand
CTCCCCGGCCGCGTCAATCTCGGCCAAGCCTTCTACTTCCGACACACCCTCAAATCCCTGCGCAAGCCGATCACTCAGCTCATCAAAACGGCGCTGCAGCCGTCGGATGCGCGCGAACAGGCGCGCATTCACCAGCGCGGCAATCGGTTTTCCGTCCTTGTTGATGACGATGCTGTCGCCGCAGTAATGCACCTGGTTGAGCAGGTCGGCCAGGTTTTGTCGGAAGGCAACTTCGCTGGTTTCAGTGATCATGGAAAACTCCTTGAATTGATGGTCACTATGGCCAGGTTGGTCGTATTGATCAATGTCGACGGCAATCATTCCCGATTGCTCATGGTGTTCCGCAAAAAGTTCGGACCACTGAAAACCCACGTTTCCCCCGATGGCTTGACCGTCAGGCCAATACGCTGGGCTTGGAGAAAAGCCGTTTCAGCCCGAGCAAATCACGCGCCGGTGCGTCAAGCGCCAGGTTAAGCGCGTTCATTTGGGGCGAAGTCAGTACAAACCGGGTTTGATCATCCAAAACGGGCGTCGCCGCGTCGTGAGATGCCTTCAGCGCAAAAGCGTCGAGAGACTGAGCTTGCAGTTGGGCTGCTTCTTCCAGGCTGGGCTTCTGTTCTACCGTGGCGTGAACTTCAGCGCGTTCGGCGCGGGTGGATGCGGGCATGAGGGAAGTCTTTTGGTTTGACAGTTTGCAAACTATCAGTAAGAACACCGTACAAGTCAAGCAGCTTCAATTTTTGCAGGCCCGCCCGGCTTGACTGCAATCGCACCGGTGTTGCACGAACTGACGTGAGAAAGACTGAGTTTTAATCGCCGTTTTTCTTGGAAGACCTCGTCTTGGTCGCGGCGGCGATGTTCAGCGCCACAACCACATCGCACACAGTCTTGCGATCTTCTTGCGACAGGACTATATAACGGGTCAGCATGCCACGATCTTGCATGGTCAGGGTGGAAAGATCGAGATCCGCGTCCGAATCCTGCGCCCTGAACGTGGCAGCGATGCTACCGTAGCGCAGCTCGTCCGGGCTCACCTGCAGCCAGTCCGCAAGCACGCGCAACTTGTCCTGCATGGGGATGGACTTTCCCAGAAGCCAGTTGCGGGCTGTATTGGCCGTGATGCTCTTGCCCCAGTAGCGCAGATTGAACTCGTTGACAACGAGTGCCGGCGACGGCCTCATGCCAATGCCTTTCAGCGCCAGCCGCAGCCGGTCGGCAAATGCTTGGGCTTCAATCGACTGTGATGCTTTGGACATGCCCCACAAATTACGAGCAAGTCACTTTCCAATCCGAAGTAGAAGTTATGTTTTACATAACAATAGGTTACATTCAAGACGTGAAGGCCCTGTCAAAGCTCAGAACGAACCAGCAGAGCACTCAGCAAACCAAATCGTGGGAAAACCTGCCTTGATGGCATGCAGGTGAAAAAGAATTCAAGACCACCGCAACTGACTGCTAACTCCAAAACATGAAATACCCAAGAACCCTGGCCCTGACCTTGTCTGTCGCTTTTCTTGCTGCTTGTGGCGGCGGGGGCGGGTCGTCTCCTACAGCTGCAACCCCTGTCGCCACGACTGACCTCAAAGTCACCGGCACAGCCGCAACCGGTAAGGCCATCGCGGGTGCCACGGTCACGGCCAAATGCCAGATAGGCACCGGAACCGCCACGACGATTGCCGATGGCACCTTTAGTCTTGTCATCGCGGGTGGCAAGCTGCCTTGCGTGCTCCAGATTACCAATCCGGCGGACGGCTCAAAATTGCACACGCTTGTGACCGGAAGCGGCACTGCGGCAATCGCCAACATCACACCGCTGACTGAAATGGTGGCAGCACGCGCGTTACGCAATGAGCCGGTCGTCTTTTTCGCGGCCTTTGATGCGTCGGTTGCTGCCAGCACCATTACAACTACCACCGTGAAGGCAGCGCAAACCGACGTTGGCGCCATTCTGACCGGCACAGTGGATACCAGCGCGCTGGCCGACTTCATTGCCACGCCACTCAAAGCCGCCACACAAGACAATCCGACCGGTGGCGATGCGCAGGACAAGATGCTCGACGCACTTAAAGTCAAAATCAGCGGTGCTCAACTTACCCAGGTCATCACCGCGCTGGCTCACACTTCAAGTACGGCAGCCATTAAGCAAGTGGTGGCCGATTTAACGGCTGTGCCACCCGTTGCCCATGCCGGTGCGGCACAAAACGTGGTGGCAGGAGCAACAGTGACCCTCGACGGCAGCGCAAGCTCGGCCGATGCGGGTCGTGCGCTGACGTATTCATGGACCCTGACTTCGAAACCCGCTGGCAGCACAGCCACGCTGGTTTCGCCCACTTCAGCCAAGCCGACTTTTACGGCTGATGTCGCGGGTACATATGTCGCTACCGTCATCGTGAATGACGGCAAAGTGAATAGCGGCACCGCTGCGGTCAGTATCACCGTCAGCGTGGCCAACGCTACGCCTGTTGCCAATGCTGGTGCTGCAAAAAATGTCGTATCAGGCCAAGTGGTGTTTTTAGACGGCAGCGGAAGTACGGATGCCAACGGGGACACCTTGACCTATGCCTGGACCTTGACATCCAAGCCCAGCGGCAGCCCGGCAACTCTTCTCAATGCAGCATCTGTCGCACCGTCTTTCATCGCATCAGGAGCGGGCACCTATGTGGCCGCGCTGGTGGTGAATGACGGAAAAATCAATAGTGTTGCTGCTACCGTGACGGTTACAGCATCGGCAGCCAACGCGGCCCCGGTGGCGAATGCGGGGGTTGGTCAGAGTGTTGGGACTGGATCGACTGTCACCCTCAGTGGGGCCGGTAGCACTGATGCTAACGGCGACATCCTCACTTTCAGCTGGAGCCTTACCTCGAAGCCGACAGGCAGCGCTGCGGCATTGTCTGGCGCTAATCTCGTAACACCAACTTTTGTGGCTGATCTCGCTGGGGTCTATGTTGCAACGCTTTTCGTCAATGATGGGAAAGCCAACAGCTCTGCCGCAACGGTGTCAATTGATGCTGGCACGGCTCCGCTTTCTGTTGGCGCTGGTACGTTCGCGCAGGAATTTCCATTTGGTGCTTTTCAACGGTTAAACGAGACCAATGGTCTATTAGCTGCTCAGTCTAGTGCTTGCCAAGGTTTTAACGCTGCAGATACTAAGCCTGATGGCCGAGTTGTTGCAGTATCCATAAACAGTTCGGTGGTGTCGGAAATTGACGTTAACAATGGTACGTGTCGAGACCTCTTCATAGTTCCCGAACCGATGACGGCCATTGCAGTTGCTTCAAACGGGACTATTGTGACAATCTCCTACGCCACATTGTTTGGCGCCCGACAGGTATACCGATTTAATTCAAGTGGTACGCAGTTGGGAAAAGCTCCCCTGACTGGGTATGCCACTTACCTTCTTAGCGGCGATCCAGCTTATTTAGGAGCAGTGGATTTTGCCCCTGATGGTTCGCTATATGCCACAACAAATAATGGTTCTATCTGGTTGCTAGATTCAGTGACTGGTGTTTCGACTTTAAAAGCAAACCTGATTGCAGGCACTGGTGATATCGACATCGACAGTAGCGGCATGCTCCGTACAATTCACTCAGGTTCGTTAAAAGTTATCTCAACAACATCGTGGAGTGTTATCAGTACCCAGATATTAGCGCAAGATATTTTTGCCTTCAGCGCTCTTGTTCGACGATGAAATCGTCGCAGATTTAGATTTCTATTAATTCGATAGTTTTTATTGCGCGCTTTTTCCGAGGTATTTTCTCAAATGTTGAACCCCGCCTTTACATTTTTTCTTCCTCGCTACTTTAAAAAAATCGCAGTCGGGTTGGTAAGCATTGTGCTTATCGGATGTGGTGGCAGTTCCGGGCCTGCCAGCGGTGCAAGTTGCACTTGCAAAGATGGCTGGATAAGTCACTCATGTGGAATTCAAGGCGCATGTTCCGATCATGGCGGGCTAGCGACAAAAACCAATTAATTGGTTTTCTCATTCGCTGAATCCTGCGGTTTTAATTGCCATCACGAATGCAATTTTGGCTGCAATGTTGGGGGTCAGCGGTTTCTTGCCTTAAATTGCTGCATACCCAATGCGAACTGGCGAAATCCCACCGAATTTCAGCTGCGGTTGGCTGGATGTGTAACGCTGGTCTCGGTTTTCAACGACCGTCGCCAAAGTCCCAAGGGTCGATCAAAACCAGTCCCAATCCCCCAAAGTGCTTTAAATTCCGCGTCGCCAGCGTCGCGCCCTGCGCCAGGCAAATAGCGGCAATTTGTGCGTCGGCCATCTCCACAGGTCGCCCTTTGGCCTCACAGCCTGCCGCCAGTTCGGCATAAATCACCGCCGCTTCCAGATCAAAGGGCAGAATGCGCCCGGCGAAATCCTGTTCCAGCATGGCGGCAAAAGTGTCTGCTAGTTGCCGTTTGCGTGCGCCGGCTGGCAAACGGGCCATGCCGAACAACAGCTCTGACACCACGACGCTGTTCAGCCACAGCTCTTCGGCGA
>JAYWCQ010000297.1:0-8739 GCA_043780435.1 Polaromonas sp. | reverse complement strand
GAAGGTCATCGATCCACGCCACATCGTCGCAATCCAGTTGAAAATTTTCACGGCAGTTGGAACCGCAATCAGCATGGTCGCATACATGAAGAACAATTGCCCAGTAACCGGCATGCCCACGGTAAACATGTGATGCGCCCAAACGATAAAGCTCAGGATGGCAATGCTTGAGGTTGCGTACACCATCGAGGCATAACCGAACAGCCGCTTGCGTGAGAAGGCAGGGACAATATGGCTGATGATGCCGAAGGCTGGCAAAATCATGATGTACACCTCTGGGTGACCAAAGAACCAGAAAATATGCTGGTACATGACTGGGTCACCACCGCCAGCGGGGTTGAAAAAACTGGTTCCAAAATGACGATCTGTAAGCGTCATCGTGATGGCGCCAGCCAAAACAGGCATCACGGCAATCAGCAAATAGGCAGTGATCAACCAAGTCCAGCAGAACATCGGCATTTTCATCAGCGTCATGCCAGGCGCGCGCATGTTTAGAATCGTCACGATAATATTGATAGAGCCCATGATGGAACTCGCGCCCAAAAGGTGCAGTGCAAAAATACTGGTATCCATAGACGGACCCATTTGCAGGGTTAGAGGCGCGTACAAGGTCCAACCCGTTGCAGGCGCGCCGCCAGGCATGAAAAATGAGCTTACAACCATCAGCGCGGCAGGAATCATCAACCAAAAGCTGAAGTTATTCATACGCGCGAAGGCCATGTCTGCAGCCCCAATTTGCAACGGGATCATCCAGTTCGCAAAACCCACAAAACCCGGCATGATGGCGCCAAACACCATAATGATACCGTGCATGGTTGTCAGCTGGTTGAACAACTCAGGGTTGATCATTTGCAAGCCTGGCTGGAACAATTCCGCACGAATCATCAACGCCAAGATACCGCCAATCATGAACATCGTGAAGCTAAACAACAAATACAAAGTGCCAATGTCTTTGTGGTTGGTCGCATACACCCAACGGCGCCAGCCTGCGGGCGCACCGTGGTCATGATGGTCATCATGCGCATGTGAAGAATGGTCTAATACTGCACTCATTTTGATACTTTCTAGAAACTAATTTGATTCAATGCTTACTTGCGGGCTGCCAAAACTTCAGCTGGCTGCACCAACTGACCAGTTTTATTGGACCAGTTATTTTTTGTGTAAGTGATAACAGAAGCCAAATCTGTATCGCTTAACTGCTTCCAAGCAGGCATGGCACCATTGTTTTGACCATTCAACAGAATCATGATCTGTTTTGTCTTATCAGTATCAAGTACCACAGCAGCACCGTCAAGTGGCTTGATCGCACCAGCACCTTTGCCCGTTGCTTGATGGCAAGCTGCACAGTTAGCCGCGTAAACCTTTTCGCCACGCTTCAAAATATCATCCATGGTCCAAACTTTGCTTGGGTCATCAGCTTTAGCCGCTAGCTTCTTTTGCTCACCCGCCACCCACTTTGTATAATCTTCTGCAGATACAACTTTCACGTGGATAGGCATGTATGAGTGCTCTTTGCCACATAATTTTGCACACTGCCCGTAATAATCACCAATCTTTTCTGCACGAAACCAAGTGTCGCGTACAAAACCCGGAATGGCATCTTGCATGATACCGAATGCAGGCACCGCAAAGGCATGAATCACATCATTCGCTGTTGTAATAACGCGGATCTTTTTATCCACCGGAACAACCAAAGGATTGTCAACTTTAAGCAAATAGTTATCTACCGCTTGACCACTCTTCGGACCGCCATTCTCTGACATTTCGCGATGCGTAGCATCTAAGGTTGAGACAAAACCAATGCCCTCGCCCTCGCCCTTGATATAGTTGTATCCCCATTTCCACTGCATGCCAGTGGCCTTAACCGTCAAGTCTGCATTGGTGGTGTCCTTCATCGCCACAACCACCTTAGTAGCCGGCAATGCCATCAAAATAACGATGATGAACGGGATGATGGTCCAAACGACTTCAACCGTCACGGATTCGTGAAAATTCGCTGGTTTATGACCTACGGATTTACGATGTTTCAAAATTGAATAAAACATCACGCCAAAAACCAAGATAAACACAACGGTACAAATAATCAACATGTACCAATGCAGCCAGCTTTGCTGTGCTGAAATTTTAGTGACGCCTGTTGTCAAATTCAGCTGATTAACACCTGGGCCGCCCGGCAAATCCGCCAAAGCAAACGCAGCAGTAGCCGCAAAACCACTTACAGCAACGCCTGCTTTTTGCAAAAGATTGGTCAATTTATTAGAAATTAATGTATTCAACATGTTCGCCACTTTTTCACTTCGCATCACCCACAAAACACGTATGTCAATGAATTTACATACCCAAAAGGTGCAAGTCACATACCAAGATGTGTTTGCCACTAAACTCGCTATTGTATTCGCCTTGGCCTTACCAATCTTTACACCCGCATAAATTCCGGCTTTTACAACCAAAATAGTCTAGCCTAACGAGACCTAACTTGAAAATCTTTCACCTACAGCCGCAAATTGGCAAGTCTTATGTTAATTTAAATTTAAAAGTATTAAATTTAAATCTAGGCTGCGCGCTGACGATTGGTAACTTTGATGGTGTCCATCGTGGTCATCAAGCCATGCTCGCGCTCTTGAAAAATGAAGCCTCGCATCGCAACATCCCCAGCTGCGTGATGACTTTCGAACCACATCCACGTGACTATTTCGCTAAAATAAGTAAAAACCCTGACTTAGCACCCGCTCGCATAGCCACAATACGTGACAAACTGACTGAATTAGCACGCTGCGGCATTGACCAATGCGTTGTTTTACCCTTCAACGCCGCGTTTGCCGCGCAGTCACCGCAGAACTTTATTGACGACGTGCTTGTAAAAAGTCTAGAGACCAAGTACGTTTTAGTGGGCGATGATTTTCGCTTTGGCGCTAAGCGTGCTGGTGATTACGCCATGTTGGATGCTGCAGGAGAACAAGCTGGCTTTGAAGTCGCCCGCATGAACAGTTATCAAGTGCATGGTTTGCGTGTTTCAAGCTCTGAGGTGCGTGAAGCTTTGAACCAAGGCCGCATGGATGACGTTGCCAAACTACTCGGACGTCCCTACAGCATCAGCGGTCACGTCGTACATGGGCGCAAGTTAGGGCGCGAGCTGGGCTGCCCGACGCTTAATTTACGTTTTTCGCACTGGAAACCTGCCGCCAGTGGCATTTTTGCGGTTCGCGTCTTCGGTTTGACTGACCATGCGCTCGATGGCGTTGCCAACTTGGGGATTCGACCATCGCTAGATCCCAGTGACGTCAACGGCGGCCGCGTCTTGCTAGAAACCCACTGTTTAGATTGGCCGGATACTTTAGGCGCTGAAGGTGGCTACGGTAAAATTATCCGTGTTGAGTTGCTACACAAACTACACGACGAGCTGAAATACGACAGCTTAGAAGCACTAAAAACGGGCATCGCCAAAGACTGTGTTGATGCACGCTCTTTTTTCAAATCGATCTAACTATTTTCCGTACTGAAATTCACATGACTGACACCGCCAGCACCGCAAATACCGACTACCGCAGTACTTTGAACCTGCCAGACACACCCTTCCCGATGCGTGGCGACCTGCCCAAACGTGAGCCGGGCTGGGTCAAGTCCTGGGAAGACAAAGGTATTTACAAAAAACTGCGCGATGTGCGCGCTGGCAAACCCAAATTTGTGCTGCATGACGGCCCACCTTTTGCCAATGGCCCGATTCATATCGGCCATGCCGCCAACAAAATATTAAAAGACATGATAATCAAAGCGCGCCAGTTGGATGGCTTTGATGCCGCCTATGTGCCGGGCTGGGACTGCCATGGCCTGCCGATTGAGAACGCCATTGAAAAACTGTACGGTCGCAACCTGCCGCGCGACGAAGTGCAAGCCAAAAGCCGCGCCTTTGCCGAAGAGCAAGTCAACGTGCAAATGACCGGCTTCAAACGCCTGGGCGTACTGGGTGAGTGGGACAATCCCTACCGCACCATGGATTTTGCCAATGAGTCCAACGAAATCCGCGCGCTCAAGCGCATCATGGAACGCGGCTTTGTCTACCGAGGCCTGAAACCGGTGAACTGGTGTTTTGACTGCGGCAGCTCCCTGGCTGAAGCCGAGGTTGAATATGCTGATAAAAAATCCCAAACGCTGGACGTGGTTTTTCAATGTGCGGAGCCTGAAAAACTGGCAGTGGCGTTTGGTTTGAATAAACTCAGCAAAGACGCTTTTGCAGTTATCTGGACCACCACCGCGTGGACGATTCCTGCCAACCAGGCGCTGAATCTGAACCCAGAGCTGGAATACGCCTTGGTCGATACAGAGCGCGGTTTACTGATCTTGGCGGCTGTTTTGGTTGAGAAATGTCTTGCCCGTTACAAGCTCGAAGGCACAGTTTTAGCGACAACTTTGGGTAAAAACTTGGCGCTGATGAAATTCAAGCACCCACTTTATGATGTGGTGAGTGACTTAGATACCGGTGATTCCGCGCAAAACTACAAACGCTTCAGCCCCGTGTTTTTGGCAGATTACGCCACAGCAGACGACGGCACTGGTTTGGTCCACTCCGCCCCAGCTTATGGGGTTGAAGACTTTAATTCTTGCATGACGAATGGCTTCACGGCTAACGACATTTTGAACCCTGTCCAAGGCAATGGCCGCTATGTGGATGACTTGCCGTTGTTTGGCGGCTTGAATATCTGGAAAGCCTGCCCAGTCGTCATCGAGGCGCTGCAAAACGCCAACCGTTTGCTGGCGACTGAAAACATCACCCATAGCTACCCGCATTGCTGGCGCCACAAAACGCCGGTGATTTACCGGGCGTCGGCGCAATGGTTTGTACGCATGGACGAAGCCACCAGTGCCACGCAAGGTGTTTTCACGACTGATAAAGCCGATCACACACTGCGTCAACTCGCACTCGCAGCGATCGAAAATACGAGTTTTTACCCAGAAAACGGAAAATCACGTCTGTACACCATGATTTCGGGTCGTCCAGACTGGTGCATCAGCCGCCAACGCAACTGGGGCGTACCGCTGCCGTTTTTCATCCATACCGCCACCGGCGAGCTGCACCCGCGCACGATGGCGCTGATGGATACCGCTGCAACCATGGTTGAAACGGGCGGCGTGGAGGCCTGGAGCAAAGCCACCGCCGAGCAATTGATTGGCGATGACGCCAGCCACTACATCAAAATCAACGACACCTTGGACGTCTGGTTTGATTCTGGCACCACGCATTACCATGTCCTCCAAAAAGGCCATGCAGCGCAATCCACCTGGCCAGCCGACCTGTATTTAGAAGGTCATGACCAGCATCGCGGTTGGTTTCACACCTCCTTGCTAACGGCCTGTGCCATGTACGACCACGCACCGTATAAAGGCTTGCTGACGCACGGCATGGCTGTCGACGGCAATGGCCGCAAAATGAGCAAAAGTGAAGGCAATGTGGTCGCACCACAAGCCGTGAGCGACAAAATGGGGGCAGAGATCATCCGCCTATGGTGCGCCTCGACTGATTACTCAGGCGACCTCACCATCGATGACAAAATCTTGGCGCGCGTGGTGGACATCTACCGCCGCATCCGCAACACCTTGAAGTTTTTGCTGGCCAACACCAGTGACTTTGACCCTGCAGTTGATGCCGTGCCACTGGGCGAGATGCTGGAAATCGACCGCTATGCCATGAGCCGCTTTGCTCAGCTGCAAGCCGAGATCCTGGCGCACTATCAAGTATATGAATTCCACCCGGTTGTGGCGAAATTGCAAGTCTATTGCAGCGATGACTTGGGCTCGTTCTACCTCGACATCTTGAAAGACCGGCTCTACACCACCGCACCCAAATCCATAGCGCGGCGCAGTGCGCAAACGGCTTTGCATCAGATCAGCCAGGCATTGCTGCGTTTGATGGCGCCGTTTTTGAGCTTCACAGCCGAAGAAGCGTGGCAAGTGGTTGGCAATTCGGAATCCATCTTCATGGAAACCTACGCCACCTTCGAAGCGCCAGACGAGGTTTTACTGGCCAAATGGAGCCGCATTCGCGAGATTCGTGATATGGCGAACAAAGAGATTGAAGCCTTGCGTGCTGCCGGCGCGGTGGGCTCGTCATTGCAAACCAACTTGGCGCTCGAAGTGGGTGCAGAAGACCATGCTTTGCTGAGTAGTCTGGGTGATGATTTGAAGTTTATCTTCATCACATCTGTTATAAATTTAATAGCAGCTCAGGCAATAAATGTGTCGGCCACAGCCACAAATGATGCAAAATGTGAGCGCTGCTGGCATTACCGCGTGGATGTGGGTGGTGACGCGGCACATGCTACCCTTTGCGGCCGCTGCAGCAGCAATTTGTACGGTGCAGGCGAAGTCAGGACGGTGGCCTAAATGGCTAAATCTGCGGTTAAAAAAGTTTACGCGAATAGCAGCAGCCATGCCCGTTGGTGGACCTGGCTAGGGTTGGCACTCATCATTTTGCTGGCAGACCAGTTCACCAAAATACTGGTTATTGGCTACTACCAATTGGGCGACAGCACACCGGTGACGCCTTTTTTCAACTTGGTGCGAGCGCACAACAGCGGTGCAGCTTTCTCGTTCTTAGCGAACGCAGGCGGCTGGCAGCGCTGGTTTTTCACGGGTATTGGCGTGGCTGCTGCGCTGTTTATTACCTGGCTGCTGCGGCAACATGCGGGGCAAAAACTCTTTGCCTTCGCCATGGCTTGCATTTTGGGCGGAGCCATTGGTAACGTAGTTGACCGTGTGATGTACGGCTACGTGGTGGATTTTTTGGATTTCTACTACGCCGGCTGGCATTTCCCTGCGTTTAACGTCGCCGACAGCGCCATCAGCATTGGTGCAGTGTGTTTGATTTGGGATGAGCTGCGACGCGTGAAGAAAAATTAATACCAATACGAACTAGAAGCTAGCCAGCTTTACGTTTTATGGTGCGATGACGCTTGTAAACTGGCCAAAGCCAACCAATTTGTACCATGGCATACCCTAATCCTGCGAGTAATAAACCCAAAACCGGTAAGCCCACAACCAACGGCCAACCTAAACTTTGCAACCATGTTGACATCGCAAGATACCAGTCGGCTGTGCCAAAGCTTGCATTGGCTATGTTAGAAACAGGCGGCAAAGCCACTTTACCGGGCAAAATATAGGCACCAATATTAAAAGCTGCGATGTATAGCGGCAAAATGGTAAGCGGATTGCTTACTAAAGTTGCACCGAAACCAGCCACGATATTGCCACGCCAAAGAACGCAGGCGGCTAATGCCCCTAGCATTTGCAAAGGCCCGGGGATCAAGCTGCAAAACAGGCCAAATGCCAAACCCCTAGCCAGCGGCTCTCTAACAAAGCTAAAAATGTTATGCTTGTCAGCCCAAGGCTTGATTTTTATAAGCAAAGGGCCGCTCATCATCGCCAACACACGAGGCTCTAGTGCTAGAAACCATTGCCTCAAGCGCCTACTTTTATTAGCCATCTATTACCTACTCCCTAAGTGATTGATTTTGAATTTTAATCCAATGGCTGGCATTTCCCTGCTTTTAACGTCGCTGGCAGCGCCATCAGCATTGGTGCAGTGTGTTTGATTTGGGATGAGCTGCGACGCGTGAATAAAAAATAAGAATAAAAAATAAAATTGACGGCTCGTTGATTCTGCCGCACAATACCTGTAAGAAGGGGAGTAACTCCCTCTTTTACAGATAGGCCATATCCTTTGGCAAGTCTTTAAAAGCGCTACAACAAGTCGTCATTTCGAAGTGTTGCTTGTGGTAACCCACCAGTAATCTTCCGGTTTGTTGGTCATACATCGCTTGTATGATGAGCCAGACCTTCGATTGAAACCTACGCAGGTTTGGTCGAAGTGTGCTCAAAAGTTAACCCTAACTTTCCCCACATCTCCAAAACCTGTTTCGTTTTATTCTGCTGGAAATCTGCTCGTCAGATGTCCAATTTGTTGATTGACGTACGTTATTGGAGTTTTAAATGGAATTGTTCTCAACGCCTTGGTGGTCCGCCCTCTTGGCTATTATTTTGATTGACCTCGTTTTGGCAGGTGACAACGCGATTGTCATCGCCCTAGCTGCGCGTAGTCTTCCCAAACATTTACAGAAAAAAGCCATCGCTTGGGGTACATTTGGCGCTATAGCAATCCGAGCACTGATGACAGTTGGCGTCGTCTGGTTGTTGAAAATCCCAGGCTTGATGCTGGTAGGCGGCTTAGGTTTGTTGTGGATTGCCTATAAATTGTTGGCTGACAATGGGCACAAAGAACACGATGGTCCAGTCGTCAGTACGTTTTGGGGAGCCATGAAAACCATTGTTGTGGCGGATGCTTTGATGGGTGTTGACAATGTACTTGGCGTAGCAGGCGCTGCGCATGGTGCGTTTGATTTGGTCATCATTGGTCTTTTGGTCAGCGTGCCTATCGTGGTTTATGGCAGCACCGTGGTGCTTAAACTGGTAGAGCGTTTCCCTGCCATCATCAAAATTGGTGCTGCTGTACTGGCATTTACAGCCGCAAAAATGATCGTTAGTGAACCCATATTGGATGTCGTTTATGGTGGTCCAGCTTCACTGCCCAGTGAAAAAACCATGCAGTCCCTTGCTGAGTGGGGAACCTATGCAATCTCCGTCGCTGGTGTATTGGGGGCGGGTTGGTTGGTAACTCGTCGCACTTCCTTATCGTCTGCTGCAAACCATAACTAGGAGATGCCTTCCCACTAAACAACGCTGCGCTTT
>JAYWCQ010000296.1:0-3754 GCA_043780435.1 Polaromonas sp. | reverse complement strand
AACTTCCACCGAGTGCGCGCCCAGCTCATTGTCAAAAGCAAAGCCTGCATTTTGCTTGCCCAGCTGAATTGTTTGTTTTTGATGCTTAAATTGGCACTTGGCCGGCGTATTTATTGCCTTAGTTGCTATTAAATTAGGAGTATTTTTTTGATCCAAATTAGCATCTAAAACAACGCTCATTGCTTGCGCCATGTAAACAGCCGCTTCTAAATGCATGGCCTCGTGAAACAGGGCAAGGCGGAAAAAGTACAGCGCGTCGTCACTCTCATCTGCTTGAGCTAACAAGGCCAAAGTTTGCTGCAAGGTTTTAGCGAGGTAGTCTTTGCAGGTCATCGACCCAAGCAGCGGCAAATGCCAGCGTGCTTCATGCGCTACGGTGCTTGAGTTGTACCAGCTGTCAGCTTGCACCAAAACTGACGTCAAACGCGTATGGTTTGCCTCGTAATGGATGCCTAATTCGCGCTGCTGGTTGCGCCCAATCCAAAACTCTTGAAACCAAGCCACGTGCCCCAGCTCCCAAAGGGGTGGATTCAGCTCGTCAGCGTAGGGCACCATTAAACGGTCAGCGGCAACGTAGGCATCAAACACGACCAGAGTTTTTGCCCGCAAGTCTTGCAAGCCGTTCGCAATTTGCGCAGCATTGGCTTTTCGCCAATCAATGGCGCTTTCAATAGAGCTATTGCTCATCGGCATACCGTGCATAATTTAGGAATATGTTGTCGAAACCATCTATTTGTATCATCAGCCCCGCGCTGGCCGCCGCCAACAATGGCAATTGGCAAACCGCCAAGCGCTGGCAGCACATGTTATCAAGCGATTATCACGTGGAAATCATGCTGCAATGGGATAGTAAACCTTATGACGCGATGTTGGCTCTGCATGCGCGCCGTTCGGCGGATTCGATTGCGCAGTGGTCTGCTAAGTTCCCTGATAAATTGATCGTTTTAGCGTTAACAGGCACTGATTTGTACCGTGACATCGCGGTTGACCCTTTGGCGCAGCAGTCGCTCAAACTCGCGCATCGCTTGGTCGTGTTGCAAGACATGGGCCCCAAAAGCTTGCCGGCCGAGTTTCAAAGCAAATGCCAAGTTATCTTCCAGTCCACGCCACGTCGCCAGCCGGTTCAAAAGACCACGCAAAAGCTGCGGGCTTTGATGGTGGGGCATTTGCGCTCAGAGAAGTCACCTGAGACCTATTTTGCTGCTGCCCGTGCCTTGGCGCATCGTTCGGATATCGTTTTAGACCACATAGGCGCACCGTTGGATGCTGATTTGGGCAATCAAGCGCGCCAATTGGCTGCAGAGGTACCGACCTACCGCTACTTGGGCGAGCAAACCCACGCGCAAACCCGCGCCCGCATCGCCCGCGCCCACGTGCTCGTGCACCCCAGCCGCATGGAAGGCGGCGCACATGTGGTGATGGAAGCGGTGATGAGCGGCACGCCCGTGCTGGCGTCGCGGATTGATGGCAATGTGGGCATGCTGGGGGCTGATTACGCGGGGTATTTTGACTGTGGCGATGCGCAGCAGCTGGCCGATGCGTTGATTGAATGCCGAGAAGGGCAAAACCTGCCACCCAGCAAACTCGCTCAATTGACGCGACAATGCAGCTTCCGTGAAAAACTGTTCGAACCTCTGGTCGAGCAAGCCGCCCTGCTGCAAATCGTCTCTAAAACACTCTGAATCTCTCTGACTCACTCATGCAAACCTCAGACCAGCCCATCCTGCGCGATATTGTTTTGATTGGCGGCGGCCACAGCCACGTAGGCGTTCTCAAGAGCTTCGGCATGAAGCCAATTCCCGGCGTGCGCCTCACGCTGATCTGCACCGACATGCATACACCCTATTCCGGTATGCTGCCTGGCTATGTGGCGGGGCATTATGGCTATGACGAGGTGCATATTGATCTGTCGCGTTTGGCTGCGTTTGCAGGGGCACGGCTGTACCGTGACGAAGTCATCGGGGTTGATCGCGCCAACCAAAAAGTCATCTGCAAAAGCCGTCCAGCCGTGCCGTACGATCAGCTTTCTATCAACATCGGCTCCACACCGCAGTCGCAAGGCGTGCCGGGCGCAGCCGAGCATGCTGTGGCCGTCAAACCGATTCGCAATTTCAACGACCGCTGGCTCCAATTGCTGGAGCGGGTTAAAACGCATCTAGGTAAAACCACCATTGCTGTGGTGGGCGCAGGCGCAGGCGGCGTGGAGCTGTTGCTGGCCATGCAATTTCGCTTGCGCAACGAGCTCACCCTGCTGGGTCGCAACCCCGATGAATTGACTTTTCATCTGCTCACCAACAGCGAGGCCATCTTGCCCACGCACAACGCAGGCGTGCGTAGCCGCTTCGATGCCGTGCTCGCGCAGCGCGGTGTGCAGGTGCATCGCCAAGCGGAGGTCACGCAAGTGAAAGCAGGTGTCTTGATCACCTCTAAAGGTCAAGAACTGCAAGCCGACGAAATCATGTGGGTGACACGTGCTGGTGGCGCAGCTTGGCTTAAAAACACGGGGTTACAGCTTGATGCGGAAGGCTTCATCGAAGTCAAAGACACGCTGCAAACCATCAACGACCCGCTGATCTATGCTGCGGGCGACATTGCCAGCATGGTCAATTTCAAGTTAGAGAAAGCTGGCGTATTCGCTGTGCGCCAAGGCAAACCGCTCACGACTAATCTGCGCCGTGCAGTGGGCGGCACAGCCTTGGAAGCATATCGCCCACAAACCAGTTGGCTCGCGCTGATCAGCACGGGGGATAAATACGCCGTCGCTTCGCGCGGTTGGCTGGGCTTTGCAGGTGCTTGGGTCTGGCAGTGGAAAGACTGGATTGACCAGCGCTTCATGCGCAAATTCAGCGAGTTTCCGGAAATGTCCGCAAAAGCTGCGCCAATGCCCTCCAACGCTCTGAAGGCCGTCAAGCTCAATTCCGAAGAATCACTGCAAGCCATTTCAGCCATCGCCATGCGTTGCGGTGGCTGTGGCGCGAAAGTCGGTGCAACGATTCTGCAAAACGCCTTGAGCAATCTGCATCCCGTGCAGCGTGATGACGTGCTCATCGGCCTGAAAGACCCTGACGACGCCGCCGTGGTGCGCGTACCGCCTGGCATGGCAATGGTGCATTCGGTCGATTTCTTCCGCGCCTTCATTGACGACCCCTACATCTTCGGCAAAGTCGCCGCCAACCATGCACTTGGGGACATCTGGGCCATGGGCGGCCAAGCCCAATCCGCCACAGCAGTCTGCACCGTGCCGCCCGGCATGGATGCTAAAGTGGAAGACGTGCTCTTTCAAATGATGACGGGTGCGCTAGAAGTGCTCAACGAGGCGGATTGCTCGCTCGTGGGCGGCCACACCGGCGAAGGCAAAGAGCTGGCGCTGGGTTTCGCGATCAACGGCTTGATTGAAGACAAACCCGAAGCCATCCTGCGCAAAAGTGGCATGAAGCCGGGAGATGTGCTTATCCTGACCAAACCCATCGGCACTGGCACACTGTTTGCCGCGCACGCCCGTCTAGCCGCCAAAGGCCGCTGGATCGACGCCGCGCTGCAAAGCATGGTGATCAGCAACCGAGTCGGTGCGCAAATCTTGCGCGAACATGGCACAACCGCTTGCACCGATTTGACGGGCTTCGGCTTGCTGGGCCATTTGGTTGAGATGACGCGTCCTTCAGAAGTCGACGCAGAAATTCACCTGAGTGCCCTGCCCCTGCTAGACGGCGCGCAAGAATGCGTTGAAGCCGGTATCACCAGCTCCCTGCAAAGC
>JAYWCQ010000295.1:0-18981 GCA_043780435.1 Polaromonas sp. | reverse complement strand
CGCTGTCGCTGTACTTGGAAGTTTTCATGAAAAGTCTTTCTGCCCAACTGGGCTTGAAATTCTACTTTTACATGATGCTTTTTTTAGGGGGGATTACCCAATCTGTCTTGGGGTTGGGGTCCACTTCAGCTGCTGTTGGGTTTTCATTTTTAATAGTTAATGATGTTGTCAAATGGCATAGAGCAAAGCATTAATGTTGCTCTATCCAGCCCTCCTCTGCCATTGACGCCAAAATACACCGCTGTAATAACAATGAATTCTTAATTAACTGAACAGAAAGTATTTAGAGCTAATCATACGTTTGCAATGATCTGACAAAATTGCCATTGCGGTTTGAGTACTCTAAGGTTATTTCAGCATAGTAAGGTGTAAGCATGGCGGTCACAGGGGCTGGCACGGCAAATGTGGGGGCAGACGATGCCGTCGAGGCAGGGTATGACACAGTAGAAAGACGTGTTGCTGGGTAAAAACCTGCTGCCGTTGTGGAGCCATATGTAAAAGAATAAAGTGCACTCATTCTTAGCGGCCGTCCATCTGGCATGGTACCCGGCAGCGCCCAAACCAGTGGTACGGCTATGCCAACTTTGTCGCGAATGGCGGTGGCGATTTGCCAAGGCAAGGTGGTGGAGCTTGGGACCGCAAACTTATTATTAGGCACCGCCAGCGTTCCCGCCAAGGCGACGGTGCTCATAGGCAACGTATTCAAGGTGCTGTTGTACGTAGCAAGAGGGATAACGCCGAGCTGCCCGTTGATGGTTTTCCAGCCATCGCCTGCATAAAGTTTGAAAGTGTAGACACCGCCAGCTACAAAACCTAGTGCATCAAAGTTGGTGTCTGAATCGATGGGCCCTGCAATATTGATACTGCCATAGGTACTGGTAGTAGCACCATTGAGAACACAGTCTGCCGTATCTGCTGTGGCATAGGCACTTGTCGAAGTTCTGCAGATGCGGAAATTATCAATATCCTTCCAGTCAATAAAATTGCCGTTTTTACCAGCAAACTCAGGCGCACTGCGCAATAGGCGGGGAGACACCATTTTCAGCGTCGTGGCAACGCCAGCAGTAGTTTTGATCCCTGGACCTGAAACAGTGGCATAGGTGATCACATTGGCGGGGTCACGAACACCTAGATTGACAAATTTGTTATACAGAACAGCCGTTGTTTTGGCTAAACCAGTTGCCAGCAAGAATTTTTCGGATCGCTCGTTCGACGCGTTGACAAAGACTTGAGCGCGCCTGCGGTTGCCGTAAAAGCGCAATGTGGGCAGGTTGTCTGGCGTGCTGCACACCGAACCATTTGCCATTCTTGCACCGTACGAGCTGCCCTGAATCAAAGTGTAAAAGGCAGCTTCGTCTTTCGTACCATCCAGATAGTTGATAACGTATTGCACGTCAATTTCACGGTGTCCTGTGCCATCGGCATTAGTGCTTAGCCGGTCAGCAAGAACCGTAATATTAGTTCGTGCGGATCCAATTTCATAATTTCGGCTAGCAACGCGATTCGCATCTGTATCGTATTCTGCAATAGCCAAGGCTTTAGAGTAGCCATTGTTGAGCAAGCAACCATCACTCAACATTAAAGCTACCGCACCTGTGACAGGTATGGGCCCTGGTATGGCTAGGCTAGCGTCGTAGGCAGCAAACATGCTTGTCGCCAAACTAAGCGCTGACCCAGCTAGGGAAGGATCACTTTGCTGCACATAGTAAGCGATGCCTTCAGGTGCAAATATCGCTGAGTACAAAGTAATGATTGCATTCCTCTCGGACTCGTAAGCGGTATTCAAATAAGTGCCGTTGGTTAGATTTCTAAATCTGTAAAGTGGAACATAGCCAGCCGTGGGGGCTTGCTGCGCACGCCAAGCGACACCTTCGTACGCGTAGGTGCTGCCGTAATTGTTAAGTATGCTGTTTTTCTCTTCTTCATACGCTGTGTACAAATACGAACCATTGAACACATTACGGAAACGATGCACTGGGCTTTGCTCTGTATGATCAGACGTTATAGCGTAAAAGGCTGTACCCTCGGCATTCCAAGCTGGATTATTTTCCAATGCTGTCGTCTTCTCAAAGTTGTAGATAGTGTAGAAATAAGATCCTGGAAGTGTGGTGTTTTGAATGCGAAAAACAGACTTGAAGTCGGTCGCAGACAAAGTTTGAGGCGATATGGTCACGGCCGCTTGTCCTTGTATTCGCAGCGTCGCTTGCTGGGTTGCTGTCGACATGTTTGAAAACACGGATGGGTTTTGCGACAACGCCACAGCTGCTTGAGCGGCGTGCTCGGCTGGCAAATTACCATTTGGGTAATCTTTGGCCAAGCTTGCGAGCAAACTGCTGTTTTCTGTTTGCAGGCTAACCGAAGCGGTTTTACCAGTTAGAGCTGCCGTGCTTGTGCTGCTAGATTCCTGGCCGCTACAGGCCGCCAAAGTACCAATCGAAAGAATTACAAGAGCTGATTTCGTGCGTTGCAAGAACAAATAAATACTTGATCCTCTATTTAGAAACTTACTTATTACCACCTTTGCGGTCAGATTACCCGATAAAGAAGTTTTGAGATTCATGATCGTTTGCTCCTAACTTATTAAAGAAAAGTAAAGTTTATAAAATGAGTCTCAATTGTTGCATCAAATAAAATTGTCGTCAACATCACAAATGATGAGAAAAGTGCAAGAATATGAGGGAAGACTGAATACAAAACAGACTTGGATTTAATTTATAAAGCCCGTTTGCAAGCAAAACAGAAAACTTCTTTCAAATAGTCGCCTTACATTACATTTATAGCACTTTATAATTAATTTTACAAATATTTTAAGCCACGCTAAATGTTTCAAGTCGTGGTTCTTAAACAAGATAGGCACGTCAATATGGCCACAAATACACGGTTCTGACTAACTCGAGTTATTGCTGCCTAATTACTTAATCGAGACCAATACATCAATATATTCTGCGCGGATGCCGTTAGACAAGTCATCGATTTGAACCAAGTGCGTGAACATACCGCTGGCTTCATGGATTTTCTGACAAATGTCATATCCCCAGTCGAAAGTGACCAATGCCCCTTTGGCATCGACCGGGTTGCCATGGTATTGGGCTTCTTCAAAATAGGTTATCTGGCCTTTTGCATCCATACTGGCGCGCCTGTGGGTTGGCTTGTGTTTATTCACAATAGGTACGGTGCAAATGTGTGCGCCACCCGGACGTAAAGTTCGGACAATTTCTTTGAATGCCAATTCTGGGTTAAAAATATGTTCAAGAACGTCCTGCGAAATGTGCAGATCTACACTGTCATCTGCAAAACTTAAGGCCTCAAGATTCTCGCACCGAAAACCACTTTTAAAGGCGCCTCCAGCAGTGTCAGGAAAATAGTGACTCGGAATATAGTTGGTAGACTCCTTGGCCAATCGCGTACTGGCACCACGTCCGCCGGGTGAAGTTTCATGGATTGTTAAACCCTGCCAAGCGGGATAAAACGACTCAATGACACGCATCAATGCGCGTTCACGCGGAATAGAACCACAAGACTCACAAACGTAATGATCTCTAAACCAGTCATCAGTAGCGGTGAAGGTCACATTTTGGACACAAACAGGACAAAAACCTGGGTTACTGAAATAAGACATATCGTAATTAATCCTACAAAGTTGCAAATATAGTGTCGAGCCGTTGGAGATAATTCAAACCAATTTTTCGGTATGAAAAATCATTTTGCATATGACGTCTAGCGGCTTGCCCCAGTGCACGCCCTTCATTTGGGTGGTCAAGCAACGCAACCATGTAGCGCGAAGCTTGTGTCACATCGGGATCAGCCCACACTTGATTTTCGTAGTGTGGGTATTCACCGTCTTTGACAGGAATGAGTTGGTAATCGATGGCATATGCAACTTTTGGATTCATAAAGTCCATGTTGCCGGAGTAGGCTGTGCCTATTACCGGTTTACCCAGAACCATGGCCTCTGCGATACCAAAGCCAAAACCCTCAGACCGATGAAGTGAGACAAAGCAATCAGCACAACGTGTCAGATTTTTGACTTCAGTGCTGGTCATGACCTTGTCGATCAGTGTGACATGCGCACCAAATTCACGCAGCTCATTTTTCAATGCCTGGTATTCATCCGGTTTCATGTCGGCACCATTGACTTTAATCACGAGATGCGCGCTTGAATATGGTCGTACTGCAAGCGTCAATCGAAAGGCGTCAATTACTGCATGAGGGTTTTTTCTGCTAGTGAATGATCGTAAATCGTAAAAAAACAAAAACGCATAGGCAGTTTCAGGAATATTGAAATAGCGCCGGTTAAAAAATTGACTCACTTTAACTTCACAAGCCATGGGCATATGAAAAACTGGTTTTTGACAAGCACTTTTCAAGGCTTCAAATATGTATTTTGAGGGCGCCCATATTTCATCAAATCGGTCTAATTGTTTGGCCCAATCTTCCGGATATCTTGGCAACTCCCACAACGGGTAAATAACGTTATAGCCCGACCATCCCCTTTTTGGCTGCAAGTGTGCAAGGCTTTGCTCCACTTCATTGCCGTTGATATGATAGAAATTGACGTCACCAGCCTCTTGCGTGCAAACTGCTGCGAACTCAGCATGATCTTCGGCGGTAGCTTCAGTAAAGCCAAAGATGTCGGTCAATGTAGCAGTTTGCGCCACACTGCGCAGCGAGCGACAACTTGTCCGAATATGCTCACCCATACCGATGGGTATGTAAGGATGCCCTACGAGGTTTAATCTATTTTTCTGCATGGTTTTAGAAATAAAAATTAGCGTTTTAGTTGCTTGGAATCCAGGGCATTGCTGACTGCCTCAAGATAGGTGTGACCAAACCTTTTATCCGGCTCTAAATAAGCGCCTTCAGCCCATTCATTCCAAGCATTCAGAAAGACTAGCTTCTCATCTCCAAACCGGTCTAATCGTGTTTGCTCCAATGATTCCTCCAACCATGCTTGAAAAGCTCCAGGGGTTGACTGATCAAAACAGAAGCTGGTATCTTGGCGTCTTGCGGTATTGTCCCAACTCGGCATAACTGATCTGAATCTTGTATAACTAGGCGCTGGTCGGGTGGCGAATCTCACAGCAATATCGTTGTAGTGTGCAAGCGTACCTTTGAAATCGGGATTCAAAAGTGCACCGGGTACGGGCTTGGCCTCGCCCATTCCATGCGGCGGGAACTCTACTGCGGCATCGCATCCAAAGGAAGCAGGATCGGAATTGTCATTGACACCGTCAAATGATTCGACAGAACTCAAGTAGATTTCACCGATGCCAGCAGATCGACAAATCTCACGCCAGCGCGCAGCTGTTTCAATAAAATTCGGAAACAACCCAACGCGATACACCAGCAATAAGGGGCGCCCATCGATGCGTATGTATCGCTCGTCTTTAAAGTATCTGATGAGGTCTTCAATAACCGCAACATCATCCTCAGGCGAGTGTGCTTGTGCCATTAAGACTTCATGATCCAAACCATCCCATCGACGTGTCCAATTTTCATTGGCCCAGCATAAGCAAAATGGGAAATCCGGCTCTTTACTTTTGAGCATTTGTTCTAAAGGCTGCTCAAGCAGGCGGTCACCATCAAACCAATAGTAATAAAAGCAAAATCCGCTGACGCCATAGCGCTGGGCTAGAGCAGCCTGTTGAGCCAATATCTGCGGCAAACGCAAATCATAATAGCCCAGATCGGCTGGATAACGCGGTTGGTAATGTCCAACAAAGTTAGGTTTTGTCTTGGCCACGTTCGTCCATTCGGTGAAACCATGTCCCCACCATTGATTATTTTCTGGAAAAGGATGGAATTGCGGCAAATAAAAAGCAATGATTTTTGGTGTCACTACTTTTTGCAAATGATCCTGCCATTTAATTTTTAATGCAGTGACATTTTTGTACACGCATTTGAGTTTATAACTTTCACCCAAAGCATCTGTTGACTTGGATAAGTGATGCATGACAGTAACTTGTGGGTTGAAGTATATATAATACCCTGCAGCTTGAATCCGCAAACAAAGGTCACTGTCTTCGCAATAACATGGCAAAAAATCTTCAGAGAATCCACCTAAACTTTTAACTAATTCAGTGGGTATAAGCAAGCATGCCCCAGAAACATAATCAACACGTCGAGTATAAGAAAAACGCGCTTGTTGTGGGCTTTCATTTAAGCCGATCATGTCGGCAGTGCCATCTATGTTGAATGCTGCACCAGCCTCTTGTAAATGACCACTTGGATAAATAAACTTAGGACCCACCGCGCCGGTTTTTGGATGCGTTTTAAAAGTCTCTAAAAGAGTGCTCAACCATGGCCCGGTTACTTGAACATCATTGTTCAAATATAAAACATAGTTTCCGGCAACATGTTGAAGCGCTTTATTAGTATTTCTTAAAAATCCCAAATTAATTTCATTTCTCAAATATTTGATATTTTTTACAAAATTCAAAATTTTGAAAGTTTCGTCTGTCGAGCAGTCATCTGCGACAATAATTTCATAATTAACAGTGTTATCACTGCTTGCAATTGACACTAAACACTCTATCGTCAATTGAATATGATTAAATACAGGTAAAATAATTGAAACCGTCGGAACCAAATTTGGAACAGGTAAGCTGATCTTTTCAGCAATTTTTATTAAATCTTGCCCTTCGATGTTGATTATTTCAGCAGGATTCAGAATTAAATTTTGCGTACGATTATTTTTAAACTTTTCAATGCGTGATTTAACCACGTCATAAGCTTGCCACTCCCAAATACCATCTGCTGCTTTTAGCTCCGGATTAATTGCCGCCATCAGCGGTTGGCTCTGCGGAGTAACAAGTACGGATTCAACAACTACCACATTGTCTGCTTCTTGCATTGCGACAGCATGTTTAGTTTGCTGTGCCTTCGCAGCCATTCGAAACCCGCGTTTGATACCTGGAATACCTTCGAGCTTGTAAAGATTTAAAGCTTTGAACACAGTATTGCCAATGCCACCCCCTAATTTAATAGCGGGAAGGATCAGCTTTACTGCGACTGGTGCGCGTTTTAATTGTCTAGAGATAAAACGAAGCGGGGCGGTTACACGCCAGCTTGAGGAATTGCGTAGTAACGCGATATTTTCATTAAATTGTGCATTTATGGATAAAAATTGGGCATCTCGCAGAGCTATCTGCTCATCCATTGATGAAAAACTATCGATTTTTTCAGTAAATTTTAACGTTGTTTCAACAAGTGCCTGCTTGCTTGAAAAAAGTTGCTGATTAATTTTTACAAACTCTGCATTTACGGATAAAAGTTGGGCATCTCGCAAGGCTAACTGCTTATCCAATGAAAAAAGACAGTCGACTTTTCCAGAAAGTTGCGCAGCTGTTTCAGAAAGTGATTGATTGCTTGCAAACAGTTGTTGTTTAATTTCTACAAATTGTGTATTATTTTCAGCAAGTTGTTTGTCAAGTGTTAAAACACGAATAGCACTCTCAGCGAGTTCATTATTTAACTTTGCAATATTGGTACCACACTCGGTTAGTTTTAAATTTAATTCGTGGAGTTGATTATTTTGATCAGCTACTTGATCATTCGCATTTTTAATCTCAGCTGTTAAAGAAAGATACGCCTCATCCGGAGGCAAGGGCATTGTTGACCAAAAATTACCACTTTCATCAATGAGATTTGACCCACTCAAACAGAGCTCTATATGTCCAGGGATTACATCCTCTATCGTTCCGGCAAAGATGCGATTGCCTAAAACATTTTCTACTGATTTTCTTTTTTTTATGATGCAGAGTGAGTTTATAAACTCAATGGAGTGGATATGTTTGAAAGAATTTTCATCGATATCTAAATCATACTTAGCACAAAGACCTTTAAAAACAATACTTCTTTTGGTGTTTAACCCCCAATGCTCAAAATTGAGAACGTCTGTGAGTCGTTTAAAAAAAGCCATAGAAGAAAGTGGATCGTATATTCCGCCTTCATAGCTTTCCCAATAACTACAGTGCAAATCTTCAACTACGTATACACCGCCATCCTCCAAATGAGGCCAATATTTGACAAATGATTTTATGATATCGCTTGACCGATGAGAGCCATCGTCGATTATTAAATCGTAGCTAGCTGTTGCCGACAAAATTGCGGCTTCAGTTGCATTATGATTAGCATCTCCTATAATAATTGAAATGCGTTGATCATCATAAACCAACTTTGCACAGTTAGGATTTATATCACATCCTATGAGTTTTTGTGCATTTGGAAAATATTTGCTCCAAATATCTAAAGAACCACCATTTTGTATACCAATTTCAAGTAGGTGAACGGCATCATCACGATATTCGGCGAATATATTATCATACGCAGCTAAATAAATTGACCATTTATCTGAGACCTTACCTTGATGCTCTTCATAAAGTGTTCTAAGCGTTTTCTTAATCATGATTAATTTCTAATGAAACATTGCTAAAAGATATTCCAACTAAGCCCCACCGAATTGTACTATTACTCACATGCACAATTAATGCATCATGCATATAATGGTGTTGAACGTGATTTAATAGGTTTCCATTCGCAACAGATGCCATGATTACATATTGACCATTCGGTAACATGGGTAGTTTAAATTCAAATATAGCTGTAAAGGTTTGTCCAGAAACAACTGCTCGATCATGTGTAGCTGTAAAAGGAAGAGTATTTTCTCCAAATAACTCTTGCCCTAAGCGATCTTTAAAGGTAAAACCCAATATTGGACTTTCCAATTCAGAATAGGCTTTTGCAGAAATGGTAAACCTCACACTTTCACCGCCTTCAAATATTAATTCAGTGTTTCCATTCAATTTTTCCAATTTTAATGAAGTAACTTCAGCCATGCCCGTTTTCCAACCTGTAGCAGCAGATAAATTATCTATGACTTTTAGTTTTTCACCGTATTTATGAGCGGTAACAAGTGCCCCTGATTTCAACTCAGTATTAGTTGAAATAGCAATTATGTCTTTGGATGATTCATCAATAGTTTTAAGCTTGACTTCTTGTCCATAAACTTCTTGCAGCGTGTACTGTAGGTAGGCTTCAGATATAATTTTGGACGTGTCAATTTGTCTAATTCTTCCGTTTCCGAGCCATATGGCAGATTTGCAGAGATTTTGGACGGAAGAAGTATCGTGACTTACAAAAAGCAATGTTCCTCTCTCTTGAAACGCACGTATGAAACGCATACATTTTTGAATAAAAACCGCATCGCCTACAGCGAGCGCCTCATCAATCACTAAAATATCCGCATCTACGTGAGCTATTACAGCAAATGCTAGCTTGACGTACATGCCACTGGAGTAGATTTTGACGGGCTGATCTATAAATTCACCAATATCAGCAAATGCCGTAATCATATCAAATCGGGCATCTACCTCTTCTTTAGTCAACCCTAAAACTGCGGCATTTAAATACACATTTTCGCGACCAGTAAACTCAGGATTAAAACCAGAACCCAGTTCAAGTAAAGCCGCAATACGTCCGTTAGTTTGCACTCCGCCACCAGTCGGTGTTAATGTGCCACATATAATTTGTAGCAATGTCGATTTGCCAGACCCATTTCGCCCGATAATACCCATAGTTTCGCCACGCTTTACTTCAAACGAGATATCTTGTAGCGCCCAAAACTCCCTAAAATAAGGTGTATGCGCTTTACCTAGTATTTTCTTAATTTTAGGATATAAAAACTGCTTGAGTCTATCACCTGGATTATCATAAATTTGGTAACTTTTGCTTAAATTTTGTATGCGTATTGCAATATCTGAGTTCATATATCTATTAAGTGTGTTAGGTTTTGCATAAACAATTACAAAACATCAGCAAAACCTTTACGTGTTTTTTGAAACCATACAAAACCAAGCCAAGCAATAAAAATGGCTAAAATAGTATATAAAAACAAACCAGTCCAGTCCGGCATTTGCCCCCAAACTATAATAGCTCGCGCTTGTTCAATAATAAATGTTAAGGGGTTCGCAAGCATCCAAGGACGCATGAATACGGGCAAGGATGCTACTGGGTAAAAAACTGGTGATAAAAACATCATTACCGTCATTGCAAGTCCAATTGTTTGACCCACATCGCGAACAAATACGCCAAGCGAAGCGAGCATCCAAGCCAGCCCCATCGTTAAAATAATCAAAGGCAAAAAAACTAAAGGTGTAAAGATAATTGTCCAATTTAGATACCCATTGAAGATCACAAATACCGCAAACAATACAACCATACTAACTAAACTATGAAACAATGCAGCACACATACTGATAACTGGTAATATTTCAAGAGGGAAAACTACTTTTTTAACATAGTTAACATTAGCCAAAATTAAAGTTGGCGCACGATTCAATACTTCTGCAAATAAACCATGCACGATCATGCCAACAAACAAGATGACGGCGAATAATGTTTTGCTTTCTTCTCCTCCTCCTGGCACAGCACCCCAGCGTGACTTAAAAACCACGGCAAAAAAGAAGGTGTAAACAGCCAACATCAATAGTGGGTTTAAAAATGACCACATTAGTCCGATTGCTGAGCCTTTGTAACGACCCACCACATCACGTCGACTCATTTGCACGATTAATGCACGGTTGTGCCACAAGCTAGTTAGCATTGCTCGTAGAGATGTGGGGTGCGCTGCGTGGGGATTCATGTTGTATATTTGCGGCTTCTGTGCCGTCAGTTAGATGCATCATTATAGTTCGACCCCATACATGAATAAGCCAAACACCTCCCCAATCAAGTCTGAAGTTGACTTTCCGGATATTCCACCTTCACCACATAGAAGGCAGTCCTTGCGATTGGTAAATGCCGTAAAAGATGGACGACTGCTTAGCGGCCTCAAACGGCGCTTAAAGCCCTTCGTGGTTGCCGTGGGTAAGTCTGCGCTGCGCCGCCCTTGGATCAAGCGCAGCGTGCTGGCCGTATTGAACCGTTCCCCAGAGCTTAAAAACCGTTTGTACCGACTTGTTTGGAAAGATATTGCGCTTTCACCGCGAGCTATGCGCATCTATACCGCACTCAGCACGGCTATTCCCACACATAGCACGTCTCACAGTACGACACACAGCAAAGGCAGTGATTGATGCGTATTGTTATTGACTTACAAGGCGCGCAGTGTGACAGCCGTTTCAGAGGGATTGGGCGATATTCACTGTCATTGGCACTTGCGATGGCAAGAAATGCGAAGAGCCATGATGTTTGGCTGGCGTTGAACAGCGCTTTTCCGCAAAGTATCCTGGATATTCGTGAAGCATTTGCTGGCTTGGTCGACCCTGCGCAGATTCGGATTTTTAACAATTCCGGTCACACCGCCGAGGTTGTGCCAGACAACGCATGGCGCGTGCGCACTTCTGAACGCATGCGCGAGCATTTTTTAGAGCAACTTAAACCCGATGTGATTCATGTTCCGAGCTTGTTTGAGGGCTATGGTGATGACGCCGTCACCTCTGTGGGAAGCTACACCAGCGGTCATAAAACAGCAGTAACGATTCATGATTTGATTCCGCTGATGGATCAGGCCAATTATTTGCCGAATCCTGAAATTCGAAATTTTTACTTTCGCAAGATTGAGTCGCTTAAACGGGCTGGTTTGTTGCTGGCCATTTCTGAATCGTCGCGTTTAGAGGCCATCGAACATTTAGGCTGGACACCGGAGCGCATCATCAACACCTCAGAAGGTGCCGATGCCCACTTTAAGGTGATGGCGCTGTCTGCAGAACGCATACAACAGATTCGCACCCGCTACGGCATCACCCGCAAGATAATGATGTATGCCCCAGGCGGCTTTGACCCACGCAAAAATTTTGATGGTTTGATGCAAGCCTATGCCTTGCTGCCGCCTGAAATACGGCGCGACTACCAACTGGTCTTGGCCAGTCGACTCAGCAAAAGCCCGCATGATGATTCGCGCGCAAAAATGAACGCCTGCCGCATCAACGCTGGCTTGGCTGAAGACGAGCTGGTGTTGACAGACTTTATGCCAGACGACGACTTGGTTGCCCTGTACAACATGGCAGATTTGTTCGTTTTCCCGTCAAAGCATGAAGGCTTTGGTTTGCCGCCCTTAGAGGCTATGGCCTGTGGTGCCCCCACTTTGGGCGCTAACGCGTCGAGCTTGCCAGAAGTCATCGGCTGGAGCGAGGCTTTGTTTGACCCGCACAGCCCCGCCAACATGGCGACAAAAATATCGCAAGCCTTGCTCGACCCCGCTTTTCGGACAAAACTCAAAGCGCATGGCATCGAACAAGTTAAAAAGTTTTCGTGGGATGCCAGTGCCGTCAAAGCTATCGCGGCATTAGAGGGTTTACATGCACTTCATTCGTCGAAACCATCGATAGCCTACCCAACATCTACCTTGTTAGAGTCGATTGCAGCGATTCAATCAAACCCTTCTGCGACTGAAAAGGACTTGGCGCACACGGCGAATGCAATAGCTTTTAATACCAGCCTAGAAGCGCCGAAAAAACTGCTTGTCGACGTGACCGAGTTGGTCAGATTTGACGCCAAATCGGGGATTCAACGCGTTGTGCGCAGTATTTTGCTGGCCTTGCACCAAGATACGCCGCCCGGATACGATCTTTGCCCGATCTATTTTGACGGTTTTAGATACCTGCATGCCAAGAGTTTCATGGCAGCGCTGACGCAGCAGCCCAAAAAAGTACAGCGGGCCAGTTTTGATGAGGTGGCCGAATTCAACCAAGACGACGTTTATTTAGGCCTAGATTTAAACCCAGGCTTGACTGTGAAGCTGGAGGCGACTTACCAGCACTGGCGGGCCTTGGGCTTGCAAGTTTATTTTGTTGTGTACGATATTTTGCTGATTGAAAGACCGGATTGGGCGCCGGAAGAGGCGGCTACAGGCCTAAAAGCGTGGTTGACGGTCGTTTCACAAGTGTCAACGGGGTTGTTATGCATTTCAGAGTCTGTTGCCCATGAAGTCCGAACTTGGCTTAAGCAACATCCGACTGCGCGTCATCACTTACCTCGCGTTGAGAGTTTCCATTTGGGTGCGGACGTTGAGAGCAGTGCCCCAAGTCAAGGTATGCCACCTGAAGCCACATCCGTGCTCAAAACGCTGCGAAACAGGCCAAGCTTCTTGACGGTTGGCACGCTGGAACCGCGCAAGGGACACAGGCAAACATTAGCGGCGTTTGAGTTATTGTGGGCACAGCACATCGATGTCAATTTGGTTTTTGTAGGGAAAAAGGGATGGATGGTCGATGACCTGGCTACGCTGATCGACAGTCATACCGAGATTGGCAAACGGTTGTTTTGGCTGGATGGCATCAGTGACGAGTATTTGGGTCATATCTACTCAGCGTCGACCTGTTTGCTTTCTGCGTCTGAAGGCGAAGGTTTTGGCCTGCCGCTGATCGAAGCAGCCAAACAACACATTCCCATTCTTGCTAGAGATCTGCCGGTGTTTCGTGAAGTAGCCGGGGATCATGCTTTTTACTTCACCGGTTTGTCTGCCGATGACCTGGCCTCAGCGGTTAAAGATTGGCTCAACCGGCATCAACACCAGCAGGTGCCAGAATCAAAACTTATTCCGATTTTGACCTGGGCGCAAAGCGCGCGGCAATTGACCGGTCATCTGCCGTTAAAATCATAGAAAATCGGTTGTAGCCGGCGTATTTATTACCTAACCAGCTATTATAAACATAGCAAAATACACTCACACTCGGCCATACATATCCGCCAATCGCACGATATCGTCTTCGCCCAGATACGCGCCACATTGCACCTCTACCAGCACCAACTCATTTTTACCAATATTCGTTAAACGGTGTTTTTCTTTTAGCGGAATGTAATGGTATTGCCCCACTTCTGTTCTGTGCTCGATATCACCGATTTGCACAATCGCAATACCTTGTACGACAACCCAATGCTCAGCACGCTGGTGGTGGTATTGCAAGCTCAATGATTCGCCAGGCTTGACAGTGATGCGTTTGACTTTGTAGCCAGCTTCTTCTTTCAAAGTGGCATAGGTACCCCAAGGTCTATGAACCGTGGTTGGCAGATGGGTGCTGTCGTGTTTACGCTCTTTCAACTCATCCACAATGGCTTTGACTTTTTGCGCATGGTCTTTGTGGGCGACCAAGAGCGCATCGGGTGTATCCACAATGATGAGGTCATGCACCCCAACAGTTGCAACAACTTTCGGCGTGTGGCTGCTGACTTGCACATGGGTGCGTGTCGTTTCCACTGCGACGACATTCGCCTCGAAGGTGTTGCCGCTGGCATCGGCTGTGTGCGCCAAGGCAACGGCTGGCCAGGTCCCGACGTCACTCCAGCCAAATTTTGCGGGTACCAAAGTGACATTGGCAGCACGTTCCATGATGGCGTAATCAATGGAAATGTCGGGCTGCAGACCAAAAGCGTGCGGGTCAAATCGGCTCACCGAGTCGTTGATGTTGGCAGCAGCAGTGCTTGCATGTTGCACTTTAGCGCCCTGCATCACGTGCTCAGCCGCGGCCAAAACTTCGGACGAATGCTCTTTGAATGCCTGCAAAATGGTGCCAGCGGTGAAGCAAAACATGCCGCTGTTCCAATAATAGCGGCCGGTACTGAGGTACTGTGATGCTGTAGCAGCATCCGGTTTTTCAACGAATCGCAGCGCTTTTTGCGGCGTTCTTTCAATTTTGGCGACTTCGATGTAACCAAAACCTGTTTCAGGTGCGGTGGGCGAAATCCCGAAAACGACCAGTTGACCTTGCAAAGCATGTCTTGCCGCCTCCAGCGCGTTTGAGACGAAAGCTTCAGAATCTGGAATCAAATGATCCGCCGGAAGCACCATCATCACCGCATCTGGCCCATGCGCTTGGCTACACGCCAGTGCAGCCAAAGCGATGGCAGGCGCTGTATTTCGACCTTTGGGCTCTAAAAGATAGCTTGTTTTTGGCGGGTCTTCTAAATTATCAATCACTTCACGGGTGAGAAACAAGTAATCTTGGTTGGTAACAATCATGGTTTCATCAGCACCGCAGGCTTGGCCACGCTCTACGGCCTGCTGCAGCAAGGGGCTACCGCCCAAGCTGATGAACGGTTTCGGGTAGGCTTGGCGAGAAGCTGGCCACAGACGCGTGCCCGCGCCGCCAGAAAGTACGACTGAAATAAGTTTCATGATGGTTTAGCGATGAAATAGTGACTTTAGCGTGGCATTGTACCTGTCGCCTCTCGTCGCCTTAGGCAAAGCTACAATAGTTAACATGTCTAGCCCAGCCGTCCAAAACCCAACACCATTGTCAAGCGCAAGCGTTTCTATTCTTATCCCTGTTTATAAAAACGAGGGGGGATTGGACGAATTGGTGAAACGCATTGGCACGAGCATGGCTAATTCTGCCTATGCCGGCAACTTTGAATTGATTTTGGTGGACGATTGCAGCGCAGACAACAGCTGGGAAGTCATACAGCGCCTGGCAAAAGAACATGCCTTTGTGCAGGGCGCAACCTTGTCAAGAAACTTTGGCCAGCACAATGCCATCATGGCTGGCTTGAACCTGGTTTCAGGACAATACGTCGTCTTGATGGATGACGACTTGCAGCACCCGCCTGAAGCCATTCCGAACATGGTTCAAGAATTGGTTGCGGGTGCAGATGTTTGCTACACCCGCTATGCGAATCGACAGCACGCGGCGTGGAAAATCGCGGGCAGCCGTTTCAATGACTTGATGGCTTCGTGGCTACTGTCCAAGCCAAAAGGTTTGTACTTATCCTCATTTAAAGCACTCAAACGCGGCATGGTGGATCAAATTCGCAGCCACGAAGGCCCCTTTGCTTATTTGGATGGACTGATTTTAGACATCACGCGGCGTATTGCGACAGTAGAAATTCAACACGGCACGCGCGCTTATGGCGAAGGCAACTACAGCTTCAAAAAATCAATTTCTTTGTGGTTGCGCATGGTGACGGGCACGTCGATCGTGCCCTTACGCATGGTCACACTGATGGGCGCATTGATTGCTTTGCTGGGTTTTTTTGGTGCTGTTTTTATTGTTATCAGCAACTACCTCTATCCCGCTGAATCCAAAGGTTGGGCGTCTATCATCGTCACCATTTTATTGGTGAGCGGTTTTCAGACCTTGTTCATCGGCGTATTGGGTGAGTATTTAGGTCGTATTCATCTGCGACTCAACAACAAACCGCAGTATTTGTTTCGATATACGACGAAAAACGATACCGAGTTTCCTAAATTTTAACGCCGGACATCAACTGTTTTTATGACGATGATCATTCATCCACAGTCCCTGCATTTTGCTGAACCACTTGTGTTGCAAAGTGGTAAAAGCATACGCGCCTACGACCTCACCTATGAGACCTATGGCACGCTCAATGCCGATAAATCAAACGCCGTTTTAGTTTGTCATGCGCTGAACGCCTCGCACCATGTAGCAGGGGTGTATGCCCATGCTGATGCAAAGACTCAAGAAAAATCGACGGGTTGGTGGGACAACATGATAGGGCCTGGAAAACCCGTCGATACCGACCACTTTTTTGTGATCGGTGTCAATAATTTAGGCTCATGTTTTGGCTCCACAGGACCCATGCACGTCAACCCGGACACGCAACACGTGTATGGCGCTGACTTTCCGGTGGTCACCGTCGAAGACTGGGTGAATGCACAAGCCTTGCTGATGGACAAACTGGGCATTTCAACACTAGCTGCAGTCATGGGCGGTAGCTTGGGCGGTATGCAGGCTTTGAGCTGGACGTTGCAGTATCCGAACCGCCTGCGTCACGCCGTGGTGGTCGCCAGTGCGCCCAATTTGACCGCTGAAAACATTGCTTTCAACGAAGTAGCGCGCCGCGCTATCGTGACCGATCCTGATTTTCATGAGGGGCACTTTTACCAACATGGTGTCATTCCCAAGCGCGGGCTGCGCATTGCCCGCATGATTGGCCACATCACGTATTTGAGTGATGATGTGATGAACGCCAAATTTGGTCGCCAATTGAAGCAGTCACTCGGCCTCGACAGCACACAAACCGCAGCTAATGCCAACGCTGATGCGTATTGCTACACGACCCAAGATGTTGAGTTTCAAATAGAAAGCTATTTACGGCATCAAGGTGATAAATTTGCCGAGTATTTTGATGCAAATACCTATTTGCTCATCACCCGTGCGCTTGATTATTTTGATCCAGCACGAAAATTTAATGGCAATTTAACCAAGGCTTTCGAAATCGCGAAAGCTAAATTTTTATTGGTCAGCTTTACAACCGATTGGCGGTTTTCGCCAAGTCGCAGCCGAGAAATCGTTAAAGCCTTGCTGGACAACAATTGCGATGTGAGCTACGCCGAGATCGATGCACCGCACGGTCACGATGCATTTTTGCTTGATGACCGGCGTTATACGAGCCTGATTCGCTCTTATTTTGATAGCATCTTGAACGAGATAACATTGAAAGCAGCCATGAGAGCAGTAGCATGAGTGATTTAACCACCATGCAAGCGATTGCCCAGCTTGTGCCTATGGGTTCACGCGTGCTTGATTTGGGCTGCGGCGACGGTGCCCTGCTGGCACACCTGCAAGCAACGCGCCATTGCACCGGCTATGGCATCGAAATTGATGATGCCAATGTGTTGGCTTGTGTGCAGCGCGGCGTCAACGTCATTCAACTGAATTTGGACGAAGGTTTGGCCTTGTTTGACGATGCTTCGTTCGATGTGGTGCTGCAAATCGACACCTTGCAGCATTTACGCAACGCTGAAATCATGCTGCGTGAGACAGCGCGAGTCGGTCGCTTGGGCATCGTTGCCTTCCCCAATTTTGCGCATTGGCCCAACCGATTAAGCGTTTTACTGGGACGTATGCCAGTCACCCGCCGCTTGCCTTACCAGTGGTATGACACGCCCAATATTCGCGTTGGCACGCATGCAGATTTACGCGAGCTTGCCCTGCATAACGGCCTGAAAGTACAAGACAGTTTTGGCATGCAAGAAGGCCACACCGTGCGATTTGCGCCAAATTTACTGGCTGGCACCTCTGTGTTTTTATTTTCTAGATAAATACTTCTGGCTATCAACCCATCCTTCATAAAAAAATGGATTCAAAAATACAAACGCAGATTCCATTTTCTGAAGCCTTGAAATTTTGGTTCAAACTCGGCTTCATCAGCTTTGGTGGCCCCGCGGGACAAATCGCCATCATGCACAAGGAGCTGGTAGAAGAACGGCGTTGGATTTCTGAAAAGCGTTTTTTGCATGCCTTGAATTACTGCATGGTGTTACCCGGGCCGGAAGCGCAGCAGCTGGCTATCTACATTGGTTGGTTGCTGCATCGCACTTGGGGCGGTGTGGTCGCTGGTGTGTTGTTTGTGTTGCCTTCGCTGTTTATTTTGATAGGGTTGAGCTACGTCTACGTGGTATTTGGCAATGTGCCGTGGGTGGCGGCACTTCTCTATGGCATCAAACCAGCGGTGGCCGCGATTGTGGTGCAAGCGGTGCACCGCATTGGCTCTAAAACACTCAAAACGCCAACGACAGCGCCGTTGCTGTGGGCGGTGGCTGTGCTGAGTTTTTTAAGCCTTTATTTTTTGCAGCTGCCTTTTCCTGTGATTGTTATTTCTGCGGCTTTGATTGGGGTATTGGGCGCTAAATTTGTACCTAAGCAATTTTCTTCAGCATCAGGCCACGGGGCTAAAAAATCTGATCTTGGCGCGGTTAAACCAGCCGTCATTGACGACAACACGCCTACCCCAGAGCATGCCTTGTTCAAAAAATCGCGTTTAGCGACTGTCATCGTTGTTGGTGCTGTATTGTGGCTGGTGCCGATGGCAATTTTGATGATGTACCAAGGCTGGCATGGTGCGCTGACCCAAATGGCTTGGTTTTTCACCAAAGCGGCATTGCTGACTTTTGGGGGTGCATACGCGGTGCTACCTTATGTCTACCAAGGCGCAGTCGAGCAATTTACATGGCTTTCTGGCGCTCAAATGATTGACGGTTTGGCCTTGGGTGAAACCACGCCTGGTCCGCTGATCATGGTG
>JAYWCQ010000294.1:0-5769 GCA_043780435.1 Polaromonas sp. | reverse complement strand
CGCTGTCGCTGTACTTGGAAGTTTTCATGAAAAGTCTTTCTGCCCAACTGGGCTTGAAATTCTACTTTTACATGATGCTTTTTTTAGGGGGGATTACCGATCGCTTCTGGATATCCATGAATTGAGAGCTTTTCAGCTATGTCGTTTACATTTTTTTTTGCTTGATCGATTACAACTCTCTTGGCATCATCATCGCTAACTTCTCGGTTAAATTCTGCAAGCTCATAAACAGCATTCAAGAAATCGCGTGCAATTTCCTCAATAGGCATTGCTAATACAAGCTTGCGAGATTCAATCACATCACGCTCAGCCTCATTTATTACCTTAACTTTGGATTGCATTTCAGATTCAAGAATCTGCTTTTGTAGCTGTATTTCAGGATGGTGAAGCCATCGCTTGGTGTTGAGACCATGCACCACCCATTTTTTTAAGTCAGACCTTGTTATCAATCCACTGGAGAAACTCAAATCAATTTCGAGTGTGGGGTAGTTATTTAGCTTGATACGCATGAGTCGCTCATCATCAATATGATTTGTCACAGTGACCTCAATCAACATGAACCCTCCACGATCTTCAGGAATTTTCGCTATCACATCTGGAATGACACGACCAAACCTCTGTTCCAACTGAACATCTATAAGTGGCATCAATTCACTTGTTCGCTCCCAAAAGCCTTCTACCTTTTTCCCGTTTTCCGCTAGTTCGTAAGCCATGATTTGTAACGCAGGAAGCTGTATTTCTTTGGCTTCTGAAAGTATCTTTTTCACCTCTAAATGAAGGACTGTTTCGCGACGAAATTTAGGTGTCACTCCGTTAAATATGCTGTCATCAAATGCCTCTAAATCCATTAGCTCATCTGCAAGCCTTTTCGCTTCCTCCGTCGCACGCTTTTTCAACTCTAGCTCATTGAAATGACTAATCCAGCACAAGTTTTCACTCACCAAAGTGATCCGACTTCTCAGTTCCTCGGGCGACATGGAAGCTATAGTCATGTCATCAATGTCAAGTGAGATTGTTGCCATTGGGGGGGCATCAGATTTCATCGAATCTAATTGGGTACCAGTTCCCATAAGTTGTACGCGCAATTGCCGCCCATCTTCTAACGTCAAAATGGCGGCAACCTTGTCTAGAAAGTTGAAATCTCGAATCCGAACACGCTCAGGTGGTCGTTCGACCCATGCCTCGTGCGAAGTACCACTATTGCCTACAACATACCCTGAAACACGCCTTCTAGGAAGCAACAAGACGCCCTGCTCTCTAAGAAGACTCAGCGCAGCAAGCCTTGCCGATAAATGCATGCACTCGTTTTTTTCTGCACCATTTGGATGCCTAAAGTGTGGTCGTCTTAAATATTCTACTTTGGCTGCGTTTACCGCGATAAGCGGGAGTTCACAACTCGGACACTCACAGCCGCATTGAGCACCTGTACGCGTTCTATCCAGTTCAAGAATATAGACAGGTTCACCAGTAGTGATATCCCTTGCCCACGCCATTACATAACTTGATTTGGAAGCCTGTGCTATCAGTTGATCATCTGCAGGAGCAGCAGTTTGACTCGAATTGCGTGTGAGCGACGATTAGATCATGTTCATACTGACCGTTTTAAGCATCAGCCATTTTCAGCTAACGGATATCAACAGACAAGCGTCGCATCTATTTATAAATTTTCAGTATGGATGCAGTGATCCCAAGGCAGAACATCACATCCACAATGCGGCACCTGATTCGCAAGTTTAGGGGTGCTGGGTCGCTTGGATTGCTGAATGGGAGCCTTTTGAGAGGCCGTAGGCTGTAGATTAGCGCCATCTGCAGGTGTAGCAAGGGTTATCCCCGAATTTGGAATCCAGCGCTGAAAAGGCGTGAGGTCTTGGATATCGATGATGTACCAAGTTTTTTTAGCTGAATCCCATCGGGCACCCAGTGCTTTTACGGCATCCTTTTCAGCGAACGGGGCTACTAAATTGATTCTCATGTGTTGAATTATCAGTCATGATGAAATTTCCATTCCTGATAGAAGCATCAGGTTGTAATGGTTCAATCCGAATGAACACAATACCCCAACATGAGGTGAAAACATGGGGTGAAAGGAAAATAGAGGGCAAGAAAAAACCCTTGTAAATCAATGACTTACAAGGGTTTCTATTTATGGCGGAGAAGGCGGGATTCGAACCCGCGGAAGGTATAACCCTTCGCACGCTTTCCAGGCGTGTGACTTAAACCGCTCATCCACCTCTCCGTTGCCTTGATTTTACCCCATAAAAAAGCCACCTCTGCCTAAGCGGAGGTGGCTTTTACGATGTTAGCTTGCAGTTAGCTGCAAACAGTTTGGATTAACGGATCACAGCCAAATCAACAGCCTTACCGCCTTTGTATGTTTTCAAAGTCAAAGCGCCATTTTTGATATCGCCTTTTTCGTCAAAAGTGATCGGACCAGTCACGCCTTGGAAGTTGACTGTTTTAGCCAACACAGGCAGGTATTTAGCTGGCTCCGCAGAGTCAGCTTTCACCATCGCGGCAACCATCACGTTGACTGAGTCATACACGTAAGGTGCGTAGATTTGCACGTCAGCATTGAACTTAGCTTTGAACTTAGTTTTGAATGCTTCCATGCCTGCTTTTTGTGCGCCTTCAACGCCGCCAGCTTCTGCGCAATACACTTGGTCGTCTGCCATCGCGTCGCCAGCCAATTTAGCCAACTCAGCTGAACAGATGCCGTCGCCGCCCATGAACTTGGCATTGATACCGAGTGATTTCATCTGGCGCAACATCGGGCCAGCAACAGCGTCCATACCGCCGAAGAAAATGACGTCAGGCTTTTTAGCTTTGAGGTTGGTCAAAATTGCCATAAAGTCGGTTGCTTTGTCTGTGGTGTACTCATGTCCAACCACTTTACCTTTAGCACCAAGAACGGCTTTCTTGAACTCATCAGCCACACCTTGGCCATAAGCAGTGCGGTCATCAATCACAGCAATGGTCTTGCCTTTGAGTGTATTCACAGCGTAACGACCCAATGTGCCGCCCAAATGCACGTCATCAGCCACAACGCGGAACGTTGTTTTGAAGCCTTGGCGAGTGTATTTTGGGTTGGTCGCTGATGGGGAAATTTGTGGAATGCCAGCATCGCTGTAGATTTTTGAAGCAGGAATAGAAGTACCTGAATTCAAGTGACCTACCACGCCTTTGACTTTTTGGTCAGCCAACTTTTGTGCAACTGAAGTGCCTTGCTTTGGATCGCCAGCGTCGTCTTCAGCCAAGAGTTCAAACTTGACAACTTTACCGCCGATTTTCACGCCTTTGGCGTTCAACTCTTCGATGGCCAACTTAGCGCCATTTTCATTGTCTTTACCCAAGTGAGCGATGCCTCCTGATGTTGGACCAACGTGGCCAATTTTAATAATTTCTTGTGCTGATACAACGCCAGCAGCCATAGCCAAAGCCGCAATAGCGACCAATTTCATCTTCATTTGCATAGATTACTCCAAGTTAAAAAAATCAAACTTAATAGTTGAGAAGCTTATTCAGCCACAACGGAGGGTACGATACATCAAAAAGAGACAGATACCACTAGGGAACACACTTAGATGAAAAAATCTAAATAAATTAATCTAGTTGTATAAGTCAAATTAATGCTGCATCAGTTTCACCGTTGAAGGCAATCAAGCCTAGCCACTTTCCACTGACAATGGCTTAACGCTTTGCAGATGCGCTGTAATGCTAGGGTTATCCCTAATCATGCGTTTAAGCTCCGGCACGCACGACCCGCAATTGGTGCCGCACTTCAAGCTGGCTTGCAGCTCGGTCAAGCGCCGTTCGTCCGAGCCAAAACTTTTTAATAGTTGCTCAGTAATCGCAGCATCCGTCACATTGAAGCATGTACACACCGATTTACCGCGCGACTGCACGGCGATTGGAGCTTTGCTGCCGGGCACCAGCAACATGCGGCCATAGCTTTGCGCGGGCAAGCTGTCTTGTAGCAGCGTTTTGACCCAGGCTTCAGAGCGCGTGTCGCCCGCCAACAAAAAGGCTTCTAGTTCCGCATGCTCGCGGTTGCCAGTGAGCTTGATGGTGCGGTGTTGGCCTTTTTTCTTGTCGGCATAGCGCAATACTTGACTCGACTGGCTTGAACCTGCTGCTACGTTCAAACCTAGGACAGTTTCAATCTGCTTCAAAATTTCTTCAGTCGGCGCTTCATGCCCAGCGGCGCGGAACAGCAAACCTGTACGCGCGATTCCATTAGATTCAGAGCCAACATCTTTGTTATCTCCAAACGGCACACAGCTAGCAAAAGGGAACAAACGCATCAAAGCTTTCAGGGCTTCTCGTGCCGACAAAGCTTGATCACTCGGCAGCCAAGCCACGCCTAACAGCGTCCAAGGTAACTCGGCTTTTAAAATTTTGACAGCGGCATGCTTCAGCTCGGGCTGCTTGGATGTAGGGCAGAAAGCGGAGGTGGTGATCGCGTTGACACCCGCCAAACGCTCTCCGTTGCTGCTTTGACCGCTCAAAAACTCCTCACCCCAATGCATGGCAATAAAGGCTTGGCTCATCCCTACTTCTTTGGATGCTTGCACGGGCAGCAAAATCGAGCCGCGCTTGCTGGTCACATGGACCAAATCGCCCTCTTTGATTAACCGTCGGGTCATGTCCTGAACATTCATCTGCACAGACGGCTCAGCCACGTGACCAAATAATTTACCCAAGGTACCGGTGCGGCTCATGCCATGCCATTGGTCACGCAGTCGGCCTGTGGTCAGGGAAAACGGAAAGCGCGACTCGCGCGGCTCTGACACCGGTTTGTAAACCGTGTTGACGAAGTTTGCTTTACCGCTGGCTGTGGGGAACACATTGTCTTCATACAAACGCTCCTTGCCCACGGATTCGCCCTCCCTCATAGGCCACTGCAAAGGCGTTGCCTCTAACAGCGCATAACTCATACCAGTGATGTCCAAGTCACGCCCACGGGTGGATTCGCGGTGCTCCAGCCAGACGGATTCTGGCGTGGGGTAATCAAACATTCCCCGTTCGCCCTGAGCTTGTCGAAGGGTTTCGACAGAGCCTGTCCTGAGCCCGTCGAAGGGCTCAACCCGAACGGACTTATTTTTCTCTAGAAGTAGTTTTTCCAATCGGCGCGCAAATTCAGCGGCTATCGACCAGTCATGCTGAGTCTCGCCCGGCGCTGCCACGGCGGGGCGAACTCGGCTGATGCGACGCTCCGAGTTGGTCACTGTGCCCTCTTTTTCGCCCCAAGTCGTCGCCGGCAGCAAAATATCGGCATAGGCGCAAGTGGCCGTCGTAGCAAACGCTTCTTGCACAATCACCAGCTCAGCGCGCTCCAAAGCTTTGCGCACGACCGCTTGATCGGGCATGCTTTGCGCGGGGTTGGTGCAAGCAATCCACAGCACTTTTATCTCGCCATCAGCAGCGGCTTGAAACATCTCAACGGCAGTTTTACCAGGTGTTGATGGCACAGAAGGCACGTTCCACAGTTTTTCAATCTCAGCCCGGTGCTCAGCATTCGCCAAATCACGGTGTCCACTCATCAAATTGGCCATGCCGCCCACTTCGCGACCACCCATGGCATTGGGTTGACCGGTGAGCGACAAAGGGCCAGCGCCCAGTTTGCCGATTTGTTGGGTCGCCAAGTGCATGTTGATGAGCGCGGCATTTTTGGCCGTGCCGCTGCTGGACTGGTTCAGCCCCTGGCAATACAAACTCAGCGTCGCTTTGCTGGTGGCAAACAGCTTGGCAGCAGCAAACAGGTCTTCTTTT
>JAYWCQ010000293.1:0-24131 GCA_043780435.1 Polaromonas sp. | reverse complement strand
AGTCCCTGAAACAGCGGCGTGGTATCGACGCCGGCCGAGAGGCTGAAGTACTCGCCGCTGATCTTCCCCAGACCTGTTGCATCGCCGAAATCCGTTTGCATTCGGATCACGGCACCGGGTATCTGCATCTTGACGGCTACGCTGTCTTTGGCGATTTTCATGGTAGTTTCTCCTAGATGTTGACTGGTTGAATTATTTGCTGCGGGGGCGCGATGCCTTGCGCCTCACCCAGGCGCTGGTAAAGGGTGCTTGTTTGCAAGCGATCAGAGAATGACGAGTACTTCGTTCTTCGTGTCCTCGTCGATGCCATTCTTGGTCATCACGTCTACGATGTCGTCCATCGCTGCCAAGAACTCCTGCTCAGTCACGTCCTCGTCTTTATGCGCACCGAGCATGCCCATGCCCGTGTAGGTGGGGGGTGTACCTGAACCATTTGTTAAAAATTTGCTAATCAGCTGCTTGGTATGTGCCATGTCTTCTATTTTTTCGAATCGCGTCTTGACATAAGGGTTCACCAAATGTGCGGCAATGACATCGTCCACAAGATGCGCAATGCCTTCGTTTTCCCCCAGTCGTTGATAAAGTGTCGTAGTCATAAAAACTCCTTTGGTGTTTATGTTTTCGTTGAATTCACTGTCATTAAACGCATTTACTATTTCGGAACACGTGAAGGTATTGAACACCCGTTGCCGGATCTCTGGGTCTCCCAAAAATAGACAGTTGGGGTGACAAAAAGGGGGACAAATACAAGTTGCTGGGATAAGATGCTCTGATAGGGCATTCAGAACAGGCACCGAACATGAATGAGCAGAGCAACTCTTTTGGCTATTGGTTGCGACGGCGACGAAAAGCGCTTGACCTGACCCAAGACGCGCTTGCCCAAAAAGTGAGCTGTTCGCAAGCTGCGATCAAAAAAATTGAGGCTGAAGAGCGCCGTCCGTCGAAAGCTTTGGCGCTGCGCCTAGCCGAGCACCTGATGATTCCTGCACAGGAACGGGTGGCCTTTTTGGAAGCTGCCCGGTCGCTTCAGATTTCTGATCAATTCAAAGGGGTTAGACTGCCCATAACAACGTTCAGCAGCTTAGATATGCGTGGGGTGGGCGATGTAGGGCACCTGCCTACACATGGCGATCAGGAATTTCCCTTTGTCGGGCGTAACAACGAATATGGGGAATTCCTAGGGCTGATCGTCCGACTCACGACGGGCCGTGGGCGGGTGGTATTCATTCAGGGCGAGGCTGGTATCGGCAAAAGCCGCCTTTTGGCTGAAGTGTCGGCTTATGTACGGCAACTGGGTTTGTATTTGCTGACTACGCGTTGTTATGACATTGAGCGTGCCATCGCCTACCAACCCGTTATTGACCTTGCCACACAGGCTTGCCTGAGCGCGCCGGTAGAGCTCTTGCACAAGATCGCACCTACCTTTGTGGCGGAGATTGCCGCCTTGGTGCCGGCCATGGCTGAGCGTGCAGGTCGACTACAGCCTTTGTCTGCGGACTATCCCGAGGCGCGGCAGGCACGTCTGTTTCAAGCGCTGATGCAACTTTTCGACGCGTTGGCGCAGGGTCGACAACTGATGGTCATGATCGACGATATGCAATGGGCCGACGAGGCCAGTCTCCAGTTTTTGCATTTTCTGGCGCGGCAGGTTGCCAACTTGCCGATTCTCGTTGCCTGCGCCTACCGGGATGAAGAACTCGCCAGCAATTCAGCTTTGGTCAGTCTGGTCGAAAGTCTGCGCCGCGAACCGCATACACAGCACATGACACTGGCGCGACTCAGGCCAGCCGACACCGAAACATTGCTGACACAGCTAAATGATCCAAAACTGAAGTCACCTGATCTCGCAACGCGGCTTCACAGTGAAACGGATGGCAACCCGTTCTTCCTGTGGTCGATCATCCATTCACTGAGTGAAGATGAAAAAGGCTCAATCAAAGACGACAATCTGCCTTTGCCCGATGCGCTGCGTGACTCGGTGCGCGTGCGCCTGGCTCGCGTACCCCCTGAAGATCGATCTTTGCTTGACTTGGCGGCGGTGCTCGGACACCGCTTCGATTTTGAGACGCTGTTGGCGTTGACCCAGTTGCCGGAGGCGCGGTTTTTGCACACCATGGAGTCTTTGGTGAAGCGCAGACTCCTGATTGAGGATCCCGAATGGGGCGTTTATGATTTTAGCCACGACAAAGTGCGCGAAGTGGTTTACCGCGATATTGGCAGCTCGCGGCGTGTGTTGCTGCATCGTGCGGTGGCCGAGAAGTTCGAGCAGCAAACAGACAACCTAGGGCATGAGCGCGACGCCCGCCTTGCCGAGCACTTTGAGCGCGGCCACGTGTGGGCTAAGGCGTTGCATTACCTGAGTTTGGCCGCCCACCATTCTCAGAAACTGTTTGCGATGCGTGAATCATTGCAATGGTTTGATCGCGCCATCGCCTTGCTTCAAGCGCACCCCGATGCTGCATCACAGTCGCAGCAGCTCGCCGTCATCGAGCAACGTGGTGAGGCGCGTGTGCAAGCCGGCCAGACTGAAGGGGCGGTGGCCGACTTTCAGCGGGTGATTGAAGCAGCGCGCGCATCCGGCGAAAACGAGCATGCTCGGGATGTTTTGATTCAACTGGGGATGGCACATCGACGTGCTGACGCCTATGAGCAAGCCATTGTTTGCTTAGATGAGGCGCTCGAGATATCACTGGCCATGGGTGATGAGCGGCATGCCGCTGATACCTTGTACCACTTGGGTACAGTGGCTTGGAGCAATGGCCGCAACGATTTGGCTATCCGCTACCACCAGCAAGCCGTGGACATCTGTGAGCGTCTGATGTTGACAGACATTGTGGCGGTACAGGCTTTTCATGGTCGTGGGGAAGCGTATTTTGCCAATGGCGAGCCGGCTGCAGCGATAGTTTTTTTCTCGCACTCGCTGGAATTGGCACGGGGTATTAGTGATAAGAGCTATGAATCAGAGAACTTGATGATGATCGGATGGGCCTGCACAGGTCACATGGGACTGGCCGACTACCCGCGTGCGCTCTTGCACTTTGATGCTGCCCTAGTCATCGCACGCAACGCTGACCTGCAATGGCACCTAGGTCCTACGCTGATAGGACGTGCCAATGTACAAATTGCACTGGGTGAGTTTGACAAAGCTTGGACCGATTTAAATGAGGTCTTACCCCGCCTGGAAGCACTGCGACTGGTTCGATACCAGATCATGGCGCAGGACGCTTTCGGTGGCCTGTTCCTAGCTCTAAATCAGCCAGATCGTGCAGTAGAAAATTTTGAACATGGCCTGAAGCTCGCACACGATGCTGGACTCGTCTACTGGCAACCCAGATTGCAAGCCAATCTGGTGATGGCACAATTGCGGTTGGGGCTTCCACGGAATCAAGCCGCATTGCAATCGGCGCTACAGTACGCGCAAGAACACAATGAAGTCTGGATGACGGTTCGTTGTCTGGAAGTTCTCGCTGAGTTGGCACTGTCGAATGGCGATACGCAAGCTTGCATCACGTATACGGATCATTTGTTATCACTGGCATCGCATGGTGAGATGCGTGAAATGATGCGGCAAGCACATCGTTTGCGCGGCATGGCCAATGTTGCCATAGGCGTCAAAAGTGATGCTCAAGTACAGCCTTGAACGACGGGATGAATAGCGAATTCAGCGCCACATTTACTTTTGTTTAGGTACGCGGCCCATCAAATAAAACTCCGGATTCGGCATCATGCCGCTGAAGCTGGCCATGCGGTTTGAAAGGCCGAAAAACGCGGTGATGGCGGCGATGTCCCAAATGTCTTCGTCGTCAAATCCGTGGGCATTCAAAATGTCGAAATCGATGTCGTCAACATCCGCAGAGTGATTGCAAATCTTCATCGCAAAGTCCAGCATGGCGTGTTGGCGCAGGCTGATATCTGCTTTTTTATAGTTCACCGCCACTTGGTCGGCCACCAACGGTTTTTTCTCCACAATTCGCAAAATCGCCCCGTGCGCGACCACGCAATACAGGCAGTTGTTCGCCGCGCTGGTGGTGGTGACGATCATTTCGCGGTCGCCTTTGGTCAAACTACTTTTCCGACCTGCGGTTTCAGGTGTCATCAGCGCGTCGTGGTAGCCGAAAAACGCCCGCCACTCGGCGGGTCGGCGGGCAAAGGCCAAGAAAACGTTAGGAATGAAGCCGGCTTTGGCTTGAACTTCTAAGATTTTGCTCAGAATGTCGCTGGGTAAATCGGTCAGATCTGGGGCAGGGTAGCGGGGTGTTGTCATAGCGTAAGTTTAAGCACAAAGAATTCACCCCACACATCAGCCTTTAAAAATCAAGTTTTAAGAATCAGCCTTGACGTTGGCTGCTTTGGCAACAACCGTCCATTTTTGTTGCTCCGCTTTGATGAAATCGGCAAACTTTTGGATGCTGCCGCCGCCGTCTTCCGCGCCGTAGAGTTCCATTTTTTCTTGCACATCGGGCATCGCCAGCACTTTGTTGACGTCGTCGTTCATCCGTTGAGCCATGGCTTGCGGCATCTTGCCGGGCCCTACCAAACCGTACCACACGGTCGCCTCAAACCCAGGGAAGCCAGATTCGGCCATGGTGGGTACATTGGGGAGGCTTTTAGCGCGTTTTAGGCGCGTTTGTGCGATGGCAATTGCTTTGCCGCCTTTGACGTGCGGTATAGCCGATGTCATGGTTTCAAAGCAGTAATTGACCTGCCCACCGATCAAATCGACCAGCGCGGGGCCGGAGCCACGGTAGGGAATGTGCAGGGCGAATACCTTGGCTTGTAGCTTGAACATTTCCAACGCAAAGTGCTGCGCCGAACCGCCACCGGCGCTGGCAAAGCTGATCTGGCCGGGCTTAGATTTACACAATACGACCAAGTCTTGCACGGTTTTTGCGGGTTGGTTGGTGTTGCAAACCAGTAAATTGGGTGTGATGCCCACCATGCTGATGGGTGAAAAATAACGGTTTGCGTCGTAGCCCAATTTGACGCCCGACCCTGCCGCATTCAGCGCCGGTGCCAGCGCGTGGCTGTTGATATGCGCCATCAACAAGGTGTTGCCATCGGGTGCCTGCTTGCTGACAAAGTCGGCCGCAATCACGCCGGCTGCACCAGCCTTGTTTTCAATCACCACCGGGATGCCCCACATCACCTGCAGCTTTTGACCAATGACGCGGGCCAGCGCATCGGTGCCGCCGCCGGGTGGAAAGCCGACAATGATTTTGATCGGGCCGGTCGGCAGGTTCTGGTTCTGGGCGCGCAGTATTGGTGAAGCCAATGTGGCTGCACCGGCAGCGGCTGCGGATATCAAGGTTCTGCGTTGCATGATTTATTTCCTCAATTTAAAAAATATGCCGTGGGTTGATGCGTGGTTTTATGCTGTAGGAGCTAGATTGGCGCTGAAATAAACCATCGCCGCTTGCACGCCGCTGCCCGCTAATTTAACACCTGCTAGCTTCAAACCCATTTCACAGCCGCCCAACGCGGCAATGAGGGTCAAATCATTGCAATCACCCAAATGCCCAATACGAAACATGCGGCCTTTGAGCTTGCCCAAACCGGTGCCCAGCGAGCAGTCAAAACGCTCATAAATGATCTTGCGAACTTGGTCAGCATCAACACCCACAGGGGTGACAACGCCAGTGAGAATCGGTGAATAAACCGCATCATCTGCACACAAAATTTCCAATCCCCACGCCCGCACCGCCGCGCGTACGCCTTCGGCCCAGCGCAGGTGGCGGGCAAATGTGGTGGCCAGCCCGCCATGGCGGGGGGTCAGCAACATGTCGCAGGCTTCGTCCAGGCCATAAATCAAGTTTGTGTTGGGGGTGGACGGCCAAAAGCCGGTCTTGTTCATCTCAATGATCTCGTCCCACGCCCAATAGGCTTTGGGTAGCGTGGCAGATTTGCTGGCCGCCAGGGCTTTGGGTGACAGCGCGTTGAAGCTGATGCCCGGTGGCAGCATCAAGCCCTTTTGGCTGCCGCTGATGGTCACGTCCACGCCCCAAGCGTCGTGCTCGTAATCGGCAGAGGCCAAGCCGCTGATGGTGTCTACCAATAAAAGAGCAGGGTGCTTGGCGGTGTCGATGGCTTGACGCACAGCGGCGATATTGCTGGTGACACCAGTAGAAGTTTCGTTGTGCACCACGCAAACGGCTTTGATGCTGTGCGCTGTGTCTGCTTTGAGTCGCGCTTCTATCATCTCCGCTTGTACGCCGTGGCGGTAGGCATTGGGTAAGCCGCTGCTGGCGTCTGTGCCAGCCATGGTGAGGATTTCAGCATTTAAACCCAGGCGCACCGCCAGTTTTTGCCACAGCCATGCAAAATGCCCAGTTTCGTACATCAAGACATGGTCGCCCGGGCTGCAAACGTTGACTAGCGCCCCTTCCCATGCGCCCGTACCGGAGGCGGGGTAGATGATGACGGGCTGCTGGGTTTTGAAAATTTGCTTGATTTTTCCCAGCACCTGTAATCCCAGTGCCCCAAACTCTGGCCCACGGTGGTCGATGGTAGGGTAGCTCATGGCTCGCAAAATACGATCAGGCACCGGTGAGGGGCCGGGGATTTGTAAAAAGTGACGGCCTGTGGGGTGAAAGTCTAAATTCAACACGTTCTAAGTTCCTATCGATGATGTAACTAAATGGCTAACCTAATGCTAATTCTTTCAATTTTTGCATACAAAATATAATTGTCAAGCTGGGGTTTACCTTTAATTTTGAATACTGCTATAGAAATTTGATTATTTGAGTCATTTTTTATGTTCACTTGCTAACAATTTGTATACAATATACAAATATGACGGCACAAATTATCTCCATTCCCCGCGCATCCCTGCATGAGCAAGTGGCCTACCAGCTACGCGAATTGCTGGTCGAAGGCGTGATCGCGCCTGGCGCCAAGCTCAACGAGCGCGAACTGGCGTTGCAACTCAACGTCTCTCGAACACCCTTGCGCGAGGCGATCAAAATGCTGGCCGCAGAGGGCTTGGTCGAATTGCTGCCCAATCGGGGCGCGGTGGCGGTCAATTTGAGCGAACAAGACGTGCGCAACACTTTTGAAGTGATGGCGGGTTTAGAAGGTATGTCGGGCGAACTGGCGGTGCAACGGATTTCTGAGGCGCAGTTGACCGAAATCAAAGCGCTGCATTTTGAAATGCTGGCGGCGCACGCTCGGCGCGATTTATCGACCTATTACCGCATCAACGCGCAGATCCACCGCGCTATCAATACCGCAGCTAACAATGACGTATTGACAAAGACTTACAGCCAAGTTAATGCAAGACTGCAGGCGCTGCGCTTCCGCTCCAACCAGGACGAAGCCAAATGGTCGCGTGCGGTGGCGGAGCATGGGCAAATGATTGACGCCCTGACCCAACGCGACGGCGCAGCTTTGAAAGTCGTGCTGGTGCAGCATCTGCACCATAAACGCGACGTGGTGATCGAGCAACTGCGCACAGAAACATCACTTAAAACCCCCAACAAAGCCGAGAAAGTATCTGCATGAGCGCAAGACCAAACATTGACGATGGCAATATCTTAGCCCAGCGTCTGGCCAAGGAAACACAGGGCGAAGTGCTCTTCAGCGGTGCAGACCGTGGCCGCTACGCCACCGATGCGTCGATTTACCAAGTCATCCCAGTTGGCGCTTTTGTGCCCAAAACGACACAAGACGTTGAATTGGCGCTCGATATTTGCCGCGATTTGCATGTCCCCATCGTGGCGCGCGGCGGTGGCACCAGCCAGTGCGGTCAAACCGTAGGCGCGGGCTTGGTGATCGACCACAGCAAACACCTGCGCCGCGTGCTTGACTTGAATGTGGCCGAGCGGATCGTCAAAGTCGAGCCCGGCATCGTGTTGGACCACCTCAATGCCCAGCTCAAACCGCATGGCCTGTGGTACCCGGTGGATGTGTCGACCAGTGCCCAGGCGACGCTGGGCGGCATGGCGGGCAACAATTCCTGCGGCAGTCGCAGCATCGCCTACGGCAACATGGTGCACAACGTGCTGGGAGCGGATATTTTGCTATCTAGCCGGCGTAAAATATGCCTAAGAAGCTATCAAAATAGTAGTGGCATAGAGCGTGAATTGGGCGACTATGTCAAATCATTGGCGCATGCTTTGCAGCCTGAAATCACTGCGAACTGGCCTAAAGTCATGCGCCGAGTAGGTGGCTATAACCTCGATATTTTCAACAACCAAAACGAGAAGCCCTACACGTCTGACGGCTCGGTCAATCTGGCGCATCTGTTTGTGGGCAGCGAAGGCACGCTGGGCATCGCGCAAGCGCTCACGCTCAAACTCTGCGAGCTGCCCAAGACCAAGGTGTTGGGTGTGGTCAATTTCAGCAGTTTTCATAAAGCGATGGATTCTGCGCAGCACATTGTCAAGCTGGGTGCCGATGGCTTGTTGACCGCGGTGGAGCTGGTCGACCGCACCATGCTGGATTTGGCGTTGCAAAACCCCGCTTTCGCGCCCACCATCCGCACCGCCCTCGTCAAACCAAACGAACCCACGCCCGAAGCGGTTTTGCTGGTTGAGTTTGCAGGCGCTAACAAAGCTGATTTGCTACCCAAGCTGCGCCAGTTGGTCGAACTCATGGGCGACCTGGGGCTGCCGGGCTGTGTGGTGGAGATGCTAGAGGACGCGCCGCAAAAAAACCTGTGGGAAGTGCGCAAAGCGGGCCTCAACATCATGATGAGCCTCAAAGGCGATGGCAAACCCGTCAGTTTTATTGAAGATTGCGCGGTGCCGCTGCAACACCTGGCCGAATACACCGATGGTTTGACCGAGGTGTTTCGCAAACACGGCTCGCGAGGCACCTGGTACGCCCACGCCAGTGTGGGCACCCTGCATGTGCGGCCCATTTTGGACATGCGCCGGGCTGGGCCGGACGGTGGCGCGGTCAAAATGCGCGAGATCGCCGAAGAAGCCAGTGCCCTGGTGCGCAAGTTCAAAGGTGCCTACAGCGGTGAGCATGGCGATGGCCTGTGCCGTGGTGAATGGATTGAGTGGCAGTTTGGCTCGAAAATCAACGAAGCGTTCACTGCCATCAAACAGCACCTGGACCCGATCAACCTGCTGTGCCCAGGCCGCATGGTCAGCATGCCAGAGCAGCCGGTGCCCAAGATGGACGACTCGCGCCTGATGCGATTTTCATCCGGCGCAGCCGGCGAGAAACCCTACCGCATTATCCCGCTCAAACCCGCGCTCGACTGGAGCGCCTGGAACGTGCAAAACGACTCCGTCACCGAGCAAACCACCGCTCCCGGCACCGGTGGCGACCCGGCCGAAGGGTTTGCCAAAGCGGCCGAGATGTGCAACAACAACGGCCACTGCCGCAAGTTTGACGCCGGCACCATGTGCCCCAGCTACCGCGTCACCCGCGACGAAAAGCACCTAACGCGGGGCCGCGCCAACACCCTGCGCCTGGCTTTAAGCGGGCAACTGGGCACAGACGGGCTGGCCAGTGAAGAAGTCCACGAAGCCATGGATTTATGCGTCGGCTGCAAAGGCTGCAAGCGCGATTGCCCCACGGGCGTGGACATGGCCAAGATGAAAGTCGAGTTTTTGCACCACTACAAGGCCAAAAACGGCTACACCCTCAAAGACAAACTCATCGCCAGGTTGCCCGACTACGCGCCTTGGGGGGCTAGACTGGCACCGCTGCTGAACTTGCGCGACAAAGTCCCGGGTTTGGCCAAGCTCAGTGAAAAGATGCTGGGTTTCTCGGAAAAGCGCACGCTGCCGCAGTGGCAGCGCAAGACGTTCTGGAATTCAGCGCCCGTTTTCGCCTCAAAAGAAGAAGTTTTACGGGCTAAAAAACCAGTAGTCTTGTTTGTCGATACGTTCAACGCCTTTTTTGAGTCTGACAACGCAAATGCAGCCTTAAAAGTGCTTCTAGCCGGCGAATATACTGTCGGAGTAGCTACTAAAATAGTATCAAATAATCGTGAATCGCGTAGTCTATCGAGCAGCGCACTGTGCTGTGGCCGTACCTACTTGGCCAGTGGCATGGTGGACGAGGCGCGTGAGAAGCTGCGCGAACTGGTCGCCGCCTTGCTTCCCTACGCAAAGCAGGGCATCGCCATCGTCGGCTTGGAGCCCAGTTGCCTGCTGACGCTGCGCGACGAAGCCCTGGTTATTGGCTTCGGGGGGGGCTTGGGGGAAGACGCCAAGTTGGTGTCCGAGCACGCTTTTTTATGGGAAGAGTTCTTGGCGAATGAGGCTAAAACCGGGAAATTAGACGTTTTGGCAACCAAGCTCAAACCCGTCAACCAGCCGATTTTGCTGCACGGCCACTGCCACCAAAAAGCCTTTGATGCGGTCTCGCCCATCATGGACGTCATCAAACTCATCCCCGGTGCGAAACCTGAACTGATCGAAAGCAGTTGCTGCGGCATGGCGGGTAGTTTTGGCTACGAGGCCAGCCATTACGAGGTGAGCATGCAGATGGCCGAGCTGAGCCTGCTGCCAGCCATCCGCAAGCAGCCCGACGCTATTGTGGTCGCCGACGGCACCAGCTGCCGCCACCAAATCCATGATGGCGCAAATCGCACGGCAATCCACGTGGCGCAATTGTTGGCGAGCCAGCTCTGAGACAATAGGGGCTATGACTGAAAAAATTGAATCTCCGAAAATTGTGAAATTAGCTGACAAAGCACCTGAAAAAGCAAGCGAAAAAATCTGGACTGAACGCTCCGTCGAGTGGCTAAACGTCGAATCTTTGGACATTGAAGCCCAGGGCGTCGCTCACAAAGCCGACGGCAAAGTGGTGTTTATCGACGGCGCACTGCCGTTTGAGGTGGTCAGTGCCAACACGAATCGAAAAAAGGACAACTGGGAAAAAGCGACGCTGACAGCGATTCAGCACGAATCGTCCCAACGCGTCACCCCCGGCTGCCCGCACTTTGGCATGCACGAGGGTGCGTGCGGCGGCTGCAAGATGCAGCATTTGCACGTGGCGGCGCAAGTTGCCGTCAAGCAGCGCGCCTTGGAAGATGGTTTGTGGCATTTGGGCAAACTCAAAGCCGGCAACGTGATGCGCCCGATTGAAGGCCCAGCCTGGGGCTACCGCTATCGCGCCCGTATTTCAGTGAAATTTGTTCGTAAAAAAGGCGAGAACGGCCAGGTATTGGTCGGCTTCCATGAGCGCAAAAGCCGCTATGTGGCCGATATGAAGGTGTGCCATGTGTTGCCCAAACACGTCAGCGATTTGCTGATGCCTTTGCGTGCATTAATCACGAGTATGGATGCCAAAGAAACGATTCCACAGCTAGAACTCGCCGTGGGTGACGACGTGGTGGCGATGGTTGTTCGTCACATGGAGCCTTTGAGCGAGGGCGATATGGGCAAATTGCGCGAATTCACGGTTGAACACCCAGCTGTGCAATGGTGGCTGCAACCGAAAGGGCTGGATACCGTGCATTTGATGGACGAGAAGCTAGGCAAAGTCAGCACTTTGTTTTACGCTTTGCCACAGTTTGGCATCACCATGCCCTTCAAACCGACCGATTTCACGCAGGTGAATCCGCACATCAACCAGGTGCTGGTGGCGCGGGCGCTGCGGCTCTTGGACGTGCAAAAGTCGGAGCGGGTGATTGACTGGTTTTGCGGACTGGGTAACTTCACATTGCCGCTGGCGACGCAAGCACGCGAAGTGCTGGGCGTGGAGGGCAGCGAGGAGCTGGTGGCACGATCCAGGCAGAATTACCTGCTAAATAAGCACCCAGCAGGCGCAAATAATGCTTTGTCAGCTACTAATTTTGTAGTAAGAAACCTGTTTGAAATCACCGGTTCGGTATTGGCTGCCGATGGTATTGCCGAAAAATGGCTGATGGACCCACCGCGTGAAGGCGCGTTCGCCTTGGTCAAAGCACTGGTGGAGTTGGTGACACAGTCCACCCGTACTACTAATGAAGCGACGATTGAAAACCCCACAGAAGCCGTCAAAAATTGGCAGCCACCGAAACGGATTGTTTATGTGAGCTGTAACCCTGCCACTTTGGCGCGAGATGCGGGGCTACTGGTCAACGAGGCTGGCTACACCTGCACAGCAGCGGGCGTGGTGAACATGTTCCCGCACACCGCGCATGTGGAGTCGATTGCGGTGTTTGACTTGGTTTAACGTAAAAGTAACCGGAAGCTGCGCGGCTTTATCGCGCAGCTTCCGGTTGACGGCCGGGTTGGGCGGAAAAACGTCGAATAAAGAACCCCACCCCAAGGGGCGGAGGATTGGAATCCCAGAAACCTGCAGAGGAAAGCACTGCAAGCGGCGGGGATGTAATGCCATGATTCAAAGTCCGGCCAATCGCAGCGCTATTTTTTTCTAGGGTCATCCGCCGGGTTGACATAGGTAATGGCCCACGGTCCAATGCCATGAACCTGAATGATAGTTTCTTCTTTTGTCCACGCGAAATGGTGGGTTTTGGGCTGCATGATGGCAAAACTACCCGCCGACAGGGGTTTGGTTTTTGACGTATCGAGCATGTCTCCGACTCCCATGTTGAAGGTGCCGGAAATCACCGTCAGATGCTCAAGGACCGGATGCCAGTGGGCGGGGAGTTTGTAGTCAGCAGGGAACTTCAGGCGGAAGGTGATGGGCCCCGCCTCGTTTGTAGGACCCTCGATCACGGCGACTTTTGCGCCAGCAGGAACGGATGGAACATCCGCCCATTTAAGTTCATCCGAGGTGACCATCATGTGATGCGCCGACTGGGCCCAACTTGCGGGCACTCCCAGGCACGCGATGACGCCAGCTACGGATAGGGCAATAAGTGTATTTTTCATTCTGTGTTTCTCCTAATGGTGATGGAGCACAAAATAATGATAGCGCGAGCATCGGCTCCGATACGCTCGCCTAACGCAATGTATACCGCAAAACCCGCAACATAATCTGGTGACTGCGGGATAATCGGGTCATCAAAATCTCCTGAGAAAGGGGTGCAGCCTACTAGGCTCTTGACCAAGTGCGTGAACGCATTCGATACTTGCACTATAAACCTAAGTACGGAACAAATCTACCTACATTGGGTCAAATTTTTTGTTCGTTGGCACGGTGCGGATGTTGTTATGCGTCATCCGCGCGAGATGAAATCGCACGAAGTAGCGACGTTTTTAACCAAACTTGCCACAGAGCGCAACGTGGTTGCGTAGAAAAGCCGCATGCGCTAGAGGTTGATTTAGTTTTTTGTCGTCACATCCACCACGTCATTTACTTTTGTCTTTAGAGTCGGAGACGTTTTGAAGGCCGCAGCATCCACCTTGCCACCTTTTTTCTCAAACTGCGCTTTCAGGCTTTCATACATTTCTTTAGGCAGGAGTTTGAAGGCCAGTTTGAACAGCAATATCGACACCACACCGTCGTCAATCCAACCCAGAATCGGAATCACATCTGGCACGAGGTCTACTGGGCTGATGATATAAACCGCTGCCAACAGTGCCACCAGCTTGGCGAGGCCAGGCGCGGCCGGGTTGCGCAGCATCGCCCAGACCATCATGATTTCTTTTTTGAATTTCCACCATAGCGCGCCTAATTTCCACATGGTTAACTCCTAATGGATGACACTGAACCCGCAACGTAGCGCAAGTTAACAGGATGACAGGGTTTGTCGATTGCGTATAAAAAAAGGAGTCCGCAGACTCCTTTTTAGCTAGCTAAGGGCAGAATCAATCCTTCTCGCCGCCAAAAATGCCCAAGAGTGCCAGCAAGCTTTGGAACACATTGAAAATGTCCAAGTACAAAGACAGCGTCGCGCTGATGTAGTTGGTCTCACCACCGTCGATGATTTGCTTCAAGTCATAAAGCATGTAAGCGCTGAAAATACCAATAGCGGCGACTGAAACAGCAATCATGGCGGCTGACGAGCCTACCAAAATACCAATGACAGAGCCGATCATCAGCACAATCGCGCCAACAAACAGCCATTTGCCCATGCCGCTCAAGTCACGCTTTATGACGCTGGCCAATGAAGCCATCACGAAAAACACACCAGCCGTGCCGCCGAAAGCCGTCATGATCAACGAGGGGCCATTTTTAAACCCCAGTGTGCGTTCAATCAGCCCTGCGAGCATCAAGCCCATGAAAAAGGTGAATCCCAGCAAAATGGGCACGCCAGCAGCTGAATTTTTGGTCTTTTGGATGGCGTACATAAAAGCAAACGCACCGCCCAGGAAGACGATGATGCCCATCCAGCCGCCCATGACAGCTTTGGTGATGCCGGTGCTCACGCCAACCCAAGCGCCAAGCACAGTTGGAATCAGGCTTAAGGTCAGCAGCCAATAGGTGTTGCGCAACACGCGGTTGCGCTCTTGAAGGTCCACACCCGTGCCGAAGCCGGTGTTGTTGAGGATTTGTTCAGACATTCACGTTCTCCTATAAATGCTGCAAAGATGCAGATGGATCAAATTTTAGGGGTTTTTTCTGAAAATCAAGTGTTTAGCCGAATATCCTACAAATTATTGGAGAATCTTGAGAAATTTTGGTCAATCTTGGTATAAGTTAACAAATCTTAGAGTGGCTCGAATTTATGTCCTTAGAATATGGGCATGAAAACCAAACACACCCTCGAGAGCTCAGACCTCAAACTCATCGCCGCAGCCGCTGAAGCGGAAGCACTTAAAAACAACTGGGCAGTCAGCATCGCTATTGTTGATGATGGTGGCCACTTGTTGCATTTCAACCGCTTAGATGGCGCGCCAGCCATGTCAGCCAGCATGGCACCGGCCAAGGCGAACACGGCTGCCATGGGCAAGCGTGAAACCAAGGTGTATGAAGATCTAATCAACGGCCCTCGGGTCGCTTTCTTGAGCGCGCCTAATCTGCAGGGCATGCTTGAGGGCGGCGTTCCGATCATGAAAGACGGCCAATGCCTGGGTGCCGTTGGCGTGAGCGGCGTGAAGTCCACCGAAGACGCACAAATCGCCAAAGCAGGGATAGCGGCGATTGGGTTGTGATCACGATTCGCTATAATTAATATAGCACTTTAGGCGGAAAATACGCCGGATATAGGCGTATTTGTCATATTATTTCATGGGGAGAGAGGCTTGTTGCTCACGCATCTCGGCCAGCAACCTTTCTTGAAGAAAGTTTTTGAGAACACTTGACTGTGTCTGGTCAAAGCATTTTCGGAATACATTTCTATGACTTGAGCCGAACAAGGGGATATCGCAATCCACGCCGGCAATGGCGTCACCAGGCAATTTCAGCAAGGTCGTGCCCTTGACTTGGGACAGGAAGTTCAGGTCACTTTGTGAGTTGTAATCGTCATTTTGAAATGCAAATACGAGTGAGTTAATAAGATTGGCTGAAAGAATTTCTGCGGCTTGTGATTCGTGGCGTTGTTGCCAAACCTCAGGTCGCCACTGTTTTTTTCCTGCAAATGCAGGTGCAAAAGCGACGACTGCGTTCACACTTTTTGGGTGGCGCTTTTGGTGCAAGAGTGCAGCCCAGCCGCCAGCAGATTGTCCGACCAAGAATATTTGAGATGAGTCAACCCCCGCGCGGTTTAACTCTTTCAAAGTTTCGTCGATAGCTTGTACGCGTTGGTCTATCTTCAAAGGCTCCCCCAGTTTGGTAGCACGGCCGTGGCAAGGCGCAAAAACCATCACTTCTAGGCCGAGTAGTTGTGTTCCGTTCAATTGCTGCACGATTTCCGGCACGGTGTCGCCAAGTGTCAAACTGTTTGGATCGCAGCGGTCGTCCATTTTCTCCACAACTGAGCCGTGCAAGTACAGAATCACCGCCTTAGCTTTGGGGTTGGTAATGCTGAGGCCACGGTTGTTTTGCCAATGATTTTTCTTGGTATTGACATCCCCATTCACCATGGCTTTTGCGTGCAAACAGCCCACCAGCAACACGGCAGCATGGCTGGTCTTGATGAAGCGACGCAGAGTTCGTTTTAGGTTCGCGTTTTTTTTTGCAGCGGGTGATTCAAGTTTGAGCGTTTTTGGGCCTAAAGTTTTGCCACTGACCAACTGTCGCATAGCTGTCAAACGACTTCGAACCGTGTGGCGCAAAGTGTCTTGCGTTGTGTGTGGCATGGATGTCCTTTTAAGTGTCTTGAGCAATGTAATATTATCTCGCGCCTTTGAATTCATGTCTGTAATATTACAATTAAGTTGTAATATTGAATTTCATATTAGATTCGAGCGATCAGGGCGATCAGGTCTTAGATGTTGATAAATTTGAGCTCATTGGAAAGATCAGCTGTGCCTGAACAGCCAATGCTTCAAGCATCGCAAGGGTGCGCGCTGGAATATATTTTCGTGAGGGTAATGCTGCGTAAAAAATCAGACTGCCAGCGTGCCATTCCGGTAAAACATGCATTAATGTGCCCTCTTGAATAGCGCGTTGAACCAGCCGTTTCGGCATCAAACACAGGCCTGCACCCGATCGCATAGCGATTCTAAGCACTTCGGTACTGAGCGCTTGTAGTGTTACTTTCATGGGGATATTGACGGCTTCGACGAGACCAGATTCATGACTGAGTCGAAGAATGTGATCACCATTGTGCCCAGCAGCTTTGTGCCATGGAAAACTCAAGTAATCGTGCCCTTGCAGTTCGCTGGGTTCAAGGGGCGTACCAGCACGGCGTAAATAATCAGGCGATGCGCACAACAGTCTTTCAGTTTTGCCAATAGTACGGGCAACAATATTGGCGTCAAAATTATCTTCTACCGTCATCAAAGTTAAATCAAACTCCTCGACGCGCATATACGAAAAAGGATCAATACTAATATCCAGTGTGACCTGGGGATGCTCTGTACGCCAGATACCAGTCAATGGGGCTAGTATTTTTGTTGCCAGCAGTGGCGTCGTTAAAATGTTCAATGTGCCTATCAATTCTCCAGATGAGTTTTGTGCCATAACTTCTGCATCAGTGATTTCTTGCAAAATATCCTTAACTTTTTGCAAGTACAAATGGCCAGATCCTGACAGCACCAACTTGTGCGTGGTGCGCTGAATCAATCGTGTGCCCAAATGCTCTTCTAAATCATTGACCAAGCGAGTAACTGTTGCAGGCGACATATCCAAGGCACGCGCAGCAGCAGCAAAGCCGCTTGTGGTAGCAACTTTTTCAAACGCTTTCATGGATAAAAGGCGATCCATAATATTTATTATTACAAGTTTATTGTTACAAAATATATACTTGAGTAAATTATATTAAATTATGTAATTAATTCTAGCGAATGTAATATATTCAATTATCAAAAATAATACACGGATACCTCATAAATTGCAATACCGTATTTTGTATTGAGTTATTGCCGATTTAATCCTATTCAACAATACTTGGCTTGTCGATGAAAACAAACCAACAAAGTTTTTTTCCAACGATACCGCTAGGCAAAGATGTTATTCAACCATCAAGCCTAAATTAATACTAACTGTTCTTTCGATTACTTAGGAGAATTTGCAATGAAAACACTTACTTTTAAAACATTGGTAGCAGCTTCAGGTCTTGTGGCGCTGACTAGCTTGTCGGTATTGCCTGTGCACGCAGATAGTCCAAAAGATTTGACTATAGGCACAGCAAACTTTGCAAACTTTGAGAGCACTAAAAGCAGTGAGCAAGTGCGTGAAGAATACTTTCAGGCGATGAAAGAGGGCAGATTAGTCAAAGCAACAGACACAGAAGTCGATGCTGACGCACCAGCTTTAGCTAAAGCACCCTCTTCTAACTTGCAGCGACAAGACGTGTATGCTGAAACCCTTGAATGGATGCGGGCGACTCATTCTGCTGAAATCGGCATGGGCGAGTGAAGGTAATCCTTAATCAAAAAAAGAGCACTGCGGTGCTCTTTTTCTATGCCGTTTTATTGCTATTTTTGCTATATTATAGATAGCACTTTAGGCAATAAATACGTCGGTTAAATTCATATTCAGTGCTTTTTATATTGTAGCTATCATGGATTCAATAAACCAGCCGCTCTGGCCGGATTTCCTGCAAAATTGTTGTTGCAATCTCTTCGATGGATTTCGTCGTCGTGCTCAGCCAGCGGATGCCGCTTCGTCGCATCATGCTTTCAGCTTCATGCACCTCATGGCGGCAGTTTTCTAGGCTGGCGTATTTTGAATGAGGGCGGCGTTCGTTGCGGATCTCACTCAGCCGCTCAGCCTGAATCGTCAGCCCGAAAAGTTTCTTTTTATGAGGCATCAAAGCGGGCGGCAGCTGGTGGCGGTCAAAATCTTCGGGAATAAGTGGGTAATTCGACGCTTTCAGCCCATATTGCATCGCCAAATACAACGATGTCGGCGTCTTGCCGCTACGGCTCACCCCCACCAAGATCACGTCTGATTGTTCCAAATCGCGGTTCATCTGCCCATCGTCGTGCGCCAGGCTGAAGTTGATCGCCTCTATCCGGTCGTGGTACGCCTTGCTTTTGCTGGCGTCGCTGAACCGACCCACGCGGTGGTGCGACTTGATGCCCAGCTCTTCTTCCAGCGGGTTCACAAACGTGGCAAACATGTCCAGCAGCATGCCTTGGCAGCCCGCTTGAATGACCTTTAGCACCTCCATGTTCACCAGCGTAGAAAACACAATCGGCTTCTTCCCCTCCACCTCGGCCGTATGGTTGATTTGCCGCACCACCTGATGCGCCTTGTCCACCGTGTCCACAAACGGCAGCCGCACATGCCGTGGCTGCATCTCAAACTGGGCCAAAATAGCGTTGCCGAAGGTTTCAGCGGTGATGCCAGTGCCATCGGAGATAAAGAAAACGGTGCGGTCGGACATGATGGGTACGAAGTTCTGGTTATTTAAACAGTGATTTAAAAGTGGCGATTTTGGAGAAGTCCCGCCTACAATACGACACATTATCAGAATTTTTTCATGCAAGCTGTTTTGACTCTTTCTAAGCTACAAAACCAACAACAAAAGCACACCATTCGTGGATATGAGCCTGCTTGCATGATTCTGCCCGTCGCAACGACGCGGTATGCTCGTTTTTTAAACTCTGGAGCTCCCCTATGTCTGCACTCTTTAGCCCGACCGCACTGGTCGTTCCGTTTGAGAACCTGAGAAATTCTGACGTCGAGTCGGTTGGCGGTAAAAACGCCAGCCTGGGCGAGATGATTTCGCAACTGCCCACGGGCGTACGCGTTCCGACGGGTTTTGCGACCACGGCGCATGCTTTCCGCGAGTTTTTGAAACTCGGCGGGTTGGACGACAAAATCAACGCTTTGCTGAACGCGCTCAACACCGAAGATGTGCGCGATTTGGCCAAAGTGGGGGCGCAGATTCGTGACATGGTTGAAGCGCAGCCGTTTTCAGCTGAACTGGATGCTGCCATTCGCGGCGCGTTTATTACTTTGCATGGCGGTAATGTGGAGGCATCTTTTGCGGTGCGCTCGTCTGCCACAGCCGAAGATTTGCCGGATGCTTCGTTTGCCGGCCAGCAAGAAAGCTTTTTGAACGTGGTCGGCATCGACACCGTGCTGCACAAAATCAAAGAGGTGTTTGCCTCGCTCTACAACGACCGCGCGATCTCTTACCGCGTCCATAAAGGTTTTGCACATGCAGACGTCGCTTTGAGCGCGGGTATTCAGCGCATGGTGCGCTCAGACAAAGGTACGGCGGGCGTGATGTTCACCATGGATACCGAGTCTGGCTTTGACCAGGTTGTTTTCATCACTTCCAGCTACGGTTTGGGTGAAACGGTGGTGCAGGGCTCGGTGAATCCGGACGAGTTTTATGTCCACAAACCCATGTTGGCAGCAGGTAACCGGGCGGTGATCCGTCGCAATTTGGGTTCCAAGCAGATCCAGATGGAGTTTGCCAGTCCGGCTGAAAAGGCGGCGTCCGGCAAATTGGTCAAAACGACAGATGTACCTATTGATTTGCGCAACCGCTATTCGCTGACTGACGCGGAAGTCGAACAATTGGCCAAGTACGCCATGATCATTGAGGCGCATTACGGTCGTGCGATGGACATTGAGTGGGGCAAAGACGGCTTGGATGGCCATATCTACATCTTGCAAGCGCGGCCAGAAACGGTGAAAAGCCAAGGAGCTGGCAAGGCGGAATTGCGCTACAAACTGAAAGGTTCGAGCGCTATTTTGGCGCAAGGTCGTGCGATTGGTCAAAAAATTGGCACCGGCCGCGTCCGCTTGGTGCACAGCATTGACGAGATGGATCAAGTACAAGTTGGCGATATTTTGGTTACCGACATGACCGATCCGAACTGGGAACCCGTGATGAAGCGTGCCAGCGCCATCGTGACCAACCGAGGTGGCCGCACCTGCCACGCCGCCATCATTGCGCGCGAATTGGGTATTGCCGCTGTTGTGGGCTGTGGTGACGCTACCGAAATGCTGAAAGACGGCACGCTAGTAACGGTGAGCTGTGCGGAAGGTGACACTGGCTTCATCTACGACGGCTTGCTAGAAACCGAAGTGACCGAAGTGCAGCGCGGCGTGATGCCGGAGATCAAAACCAAAATCACCATGAACATTGGCAATCCGCAGTTGGCGTTTGATTTCTGCCAGTTGCCGAATGCGGGCGTGGGTTTGGCGCGTTTGGAGTTCATCATCAACAACAACATCGGCGTGCACCCCAAAGCGATTTTGGATTACCCAAGCATTGATGCGGATTTGAAGAAGGCGGTGGAATCTGTTGCGCGTGGGCACGCTTCACCGCGTGCTTTTTATGTTGACAAAGTGGCAGAGGGCGTCGCCACCATTGGCGCTGCGTTTTGGCCCAAGCAGGTGATTGTGCGTTTCAGTGACTTCAAATCCAACGAATACCGCAAGCTGATTGGCGGTTCGCGCTACGAGCCAGAAGAAGAAAATCCAATGTTGGGTTTTCGTGGTGCTGTGCGATACACCAGCACGGAGTTTGGCGAGGCATTTGCGATGGAGTGCCAAGCCCTCAAGCGTGTGCGCAATGAGATGGGTTTGACCAATGTTGCCGTGATGGTGCCGTTTGTTCGCACCTTGGGTCAAGCCGCTGCGGTGACTGCGTTGTTGGCTAAAAACGGTTTGAAACGAGGCGACAACGGTTTGAAAGTCATGATGATGTGCGAAGTGCCAAGCAATGCCATCTTGGCAGACGCTTTCTTGGAATACTTTGACGGCTTCTCGATTGGCTCCAACGATTTAACGCAGTTGACGCTGGGATTGGACAGAGATTCAGGTTTGGAATTGCTGGCCGCTGATTTTGACGAACGCGACCCAGCGGTCAAAGCGATGCTGACATTGGCTATTCAAGCCTGCAAACGGCAAAATAAGTACGTGGGCATTTGTGGCCAAGGTCCAAGCGACCACCCGGACTTTGCGCAGTGGCTGGTGGATCAAGGGATTGAATCCATTTCCCTCAACCCCGACAGCGTGGTAGCGACATGGCAGGCGCTGGCTAAGTAAATAGCGGATATATTTCTATAGAAGTTCTCTATCAGAGCCGCTTCTAGGTAGTAACCTTTAGTGGTAACAGCGTCATGTTGCATTAAACTTTTAAGTCAACATGACCATAGCAGATCAACCCACCAATAATCAAAAATCGTCGCCAGAACCATCGCGGCTGCGCGCTGGATTGTTGCTCTTTTGGCTGCTGGTTGCCTTCGGCGGCGTGTACTCTGCCCGTAGTATGTCTTGGGTCATTGCAGGTTGGCCGTTCAACTTTTGGTACGCCTCGCAAGGTGCGGTGCTGCTGTTTATTGGGATCGTTGCCTTGTATGCTTGGTGGCGCAATAAGACAAGTCATGAGGTATCTGCGCACACGTGGGAAGCCGTTGCTTATTCGGCTTACAAGATGCGTTTACATCGCATTATGTTTCTGTATATCGTTGGCGTGCTCTCGTTTTTGGTGATGATGTTTGCTGCTGAGCGCGCTGGTTTGCCACGGTATTGGTTGGGCGGGATTTTTTTAGCGGCAACCATTGGTTTGTACGCTTGTATCGGTATTTACTGCCGAACTGCAGAGCCGAGCGAGTATTACGTGGCTGGCAGACGCATTCCTGCGATGTACAACGGCATGGCAACTGCTGCTGATTGGATGAGTGCGGCATCATTCATCAGCTTGGCGGGTGGTTTGTATCTGCAGGGCTTTTCGGGTACCTCCTCGCAGCCTGGCGGCTTGGCTTATTTGCTAGGTTGGACGGGTGGCTTTTGCTTGATCGGTTTGCTGGTCGCGCCACATCTACGGCGTGTGGAAGTCGAAACCGTCCCCGATTATTTTCAATTGCGTTTTGGTGGCAAATGGCCTCGGCTGACTGCAGCTTTGGCGGCTGTTTTGTGCTCATTTACCTATGTGGTGGCGCAAATTTACGGCGTAGGGCTGATCACTTCTCGGCTTACGGGGGTGCAGTTTGAAATCGGTATCCTACTCGGCCTAGGCGGTGTTCTCGTCTGTTCGTTTTTGGGAGGGATGCGGGCGGTGACGTGGACGCAGGTGGCGCAATATGTCATTATCATCTTGGCTTTTTTGATACCTGTTTCTTGGCTGGCTTATAAACAGCTAGGGAACCCTATTGCAGCCGTATCTTACGGTCAGCAAATCGCGAAAATTAGCGCTTTAGAAGACGGACTGATGAAGTCGCTACCTGAAATTGCCGTTTTGCATGAATACCAACGTCGGGCCAATGCATACGAATACAAGTTGTTGAATATTGACGCCGCATTGGCGCAAGACCACAAAGATGCGCAGGCCAAGCTGAGATTGCTCAACGTCCAGCGTGCGGATGCATCGGTAATTTTTGCGGCCTCGCGTGAATTGGCTGCATTGCCCAAAGACGTCGTTTCCGCACGTGAAGTGTGGACGGCAGCTATGCAAGACTATGTTGATCGCGCCAAGCCTTTAGCGGGCATGCCGCGCCACGCACAGCCGTTTGCTGGCAATCCTGAAGGTTCAAAAGACGAGCAGCAAGCTTTTCAATCATCCAGACTCAACTTTTTAGCGTTAATGTTTTGCTTGATGATTGGCACCGCTGGCTTGCCGCATGTGCTGACGCGTTATTACACAACGCCGAGCGTGGCGGAAACGCGCAGTTCTGTGGCTTGGTCTTTGTTCTTTATTGCCGTTCTGTATTTGTCGGTACCTGCGCTGGCGGTGCTGGTGAAGTATGAAATTATGAGTCATTTGGTTGGGCTCAATTTTGACCATTTACCGACGTGGATAGCGCAATGGTCAAAAGTGGATCCAACCTTGATTTCAGTGAGCGATGTCAATGGCGATGGCATTTTGCAATTTGCGGAGCTGCGCCTGGGTGCGGATATTGTGATGTTGGCTACGCCCGAAATTGGTGGTTTGCCTTATGTGGTGTCTGGCTTGGTGGCAGCAGGTGGCTTGGCGGCTGCTTTGTCTACGGCAGACGGTTTGCTGTTGACGATTGGCAACGCGCTAGCGCATGACATTTACAAACCTAAGCGCCATGGCTTGAACAGCGCGTTGCACCGCGTGATGCTGTCCAAATTTACCTTGATGTTGGTGGCTTTGGCTGCGGCGTATGTGGCTTCGCAGCGGCCTGCGGCTATTCTGTCATTAGTCGCAGCATCTTTCTCATTAGCTGGCGCGGCTTTTGTGCCAGCCATGGTTTTGGGTATTTTTTGGAAACGCACTACGGGAATTGCTGCGGTATGTGGCATGTTGAGCGGGTTGTGCATGACGTTGTATTACATGATTATCCATGCTGCACCCGTTCGTGCGGCTTTAGGTGGATATGGATATGCACCTGCCTTGTGGTTTGATATTGCGCCCATTTCTGCGGGCGTTTTTGGCGTTCCTATGGGCATTTTGACTGTCGTTGTCGTTAGTTTGCTACTACCCGAGCGTAAGTCTAAACAAGCCGCGTCGGTGGGATCAGCAATAGCCCCTCAAAACAGCATATAATCTAAGGCTTTCCCTTGCCACACCGCTACAGGGCGCTAGGTTCAATTCTGAACTTCATTGTCATGTAGACGCAGCGGGTGGCTTTATCCCTAAAGGAGTGTCTATGCGTCATTATGAGATCGTTTTGTTGATCCACCCGGATCAAAGTGAACAAGTTCCAGCTATGCTGGAGCGCTACAAGGGCATGATTACCGCTGGCGGCGGCAAGGTGCACCGCGTTGAAGATTGGGGCCGTCGTCAGATGGTTTACCAAATCAACAAGCTGTCAAAAGCACACTACCTGTGCGTGAACATCGAAGCTGACCAAGCCGTGATG
>JAYWCQ010000292.1:0-3721 GCA_043780435.1 Polaromonas sp. | reverse complement strand
GCCCAAGTGGACGAGGTGAAAGTCCTGCACCACGCCGTCCACCGCGCTGTAGGTCGCCATCGGGGAGACGATGATGCGGTTTTTGAGGATGATGTCGCGTACGTTGAAGGGCAGCAGCATCGGTGGCAAATTCATCCGTTCGCCCTGAGCTCGTCGAAGGGTTTGCGTGGAATTGTCGATGAAGGCTTCGACAGAGCCTGTCCTGAGCCCGTCGAAGGGCTCAGCCGGAACGGAGTGTTGCAGCCAGTTTTCATAACCACCCAGCCAGTTTGCATCCCGTAAACGCAGGTTTTCATGGCTGATGCGCTGGGAACGGGTCAACAGCGAGTAGGCAAACTGCTCGATCTCCATGCCGCTGTAGCGTTGCACGTTTTCAAACCACTCGGTCGAGTTGCGGGCGGCGTTCTGGATTTTCAGCACCTCCACGCTGCGGCGGGCTTCGTAACCTTGCAGCACCTGCGTCATGTCGTGCCCTATGGCGGCTGAATTTTCGAACTCATTGGCTAGGTCAATCGCGTCTTCCAAAGCCAATTTCGTGCCGCTGCCGATGGAGAAGTGCGCGGTGTGGGCAGCATCGCCCATCAAAACGACGGGTACGCTTCGGCCTTCAATCGACACGTTATGCACCCATTTTTTGCAAATCACGCGTGGAAAACGAATCCAGATCGCCGAGCCGCGCAAGTGCGTGGCGTTGCTGATCAAGGCATTTCCATCTAAATGCTTGGCAAACAAGCTTTCGCAAAAGGCGATGGCATCAACCTGCTCCATCGTGTCCAAACCATGCGCCCGCCACACAGCTTCGGGGGTTTCGACGATGAACGTCGACATCTCGCTGTCGTATTGGTAGGCATGGCCAGCAAACCAGCCATGCTCGGTTTGCTCGAAAGCGAAGGTAAAAGCATCGAACTTTTTCTTGGTGCCCAGCCAGACGAAGCGACACTGGCGGTTATCGATATCGGGCTGGAAGGTATCTGCATACCGAGTACGGATGCGGCTGTTCAAGCCGTCGCAGGCGATGACCAAGTCCGCGTTGTACTCTGTGGCGATGGCCTGGTCGTCTTGCACATCGGTCTCAAACACCAGGTTCACGCCCAGCGACAAGCAACGGTCTTGCAGGATATTGAGCAGTTTTTTACGTCCGATACCGCAAAAGCCGTGTCCACCTGAGCGAACATCGCGCCCTTTGAAAAAAACTTCAATATCGTCCCAGTGGTGAAAGGACTCGCCAATCAGTTGCGCACTTGCGACATCTGCCACTTGCAGATTGGCCAAGGTCTGGTCTGACAACACAACGCCCCAGCCGAAGGTGTCAAATGGGCGGTTGCGTTCCACCACGGTGACAACGTTGGCTGGGTTTTGCTGCTTCATGAGCAAGGCAAAGTAAAGACCAGCGGGGCCACCGCCTAGACATAGTATATTCATGGTTAAATATTTTAAACATAAACTATATTTTGTCAAACAATTCAAATGATGCCCTACCCGCCCTCCCTGGGGTATCATGGGGACAGCTCACTCGGGGACGCTTTGATACCTCAGCGCGAACGGTTCAAACTTCAAGGAGCCACATCAGTAGTTTTCTCAAAAAATTTCGTACACGCGCAAAAAACTGGCGAATCTGGGTCTGCCGCTAGATGTGAGGTCTCGGGAGGTGAAAGTCACTGAGCTGCCAATGGCGGGTGGATGTTTTCGTTGCGCATCGGATAAACCCGTGCCGAGCTTGAAACGCTGCCCATCGGTGGTTTTGACATCCAAAGCACCGGTCATGCGCGCATATTTGCCTTTGCCGGCGACGTGCCCGACGACGGTGGCCTCGGCATCCTGCACGGGTTTGAGCTTCAGTAAAGCGTCGCTACGCCCGGTGGCCACAGGCGCGCTGGCCAAATGCAGCATCAGCCCTTCGCCGCCGCCCTGCACCACGTCGTCCAGCTTGGCTTGCAGCGTGGCGCGGTTGGCGATGGCGGTTTGTTCGATGGCCTTCAGCTGTGGCCAAGCGGCGGTGTTGACAATGGAATCCAACGCCAAAGCGCGGTCTTTGAAGTCGCCCGAACCGGCGGGCAACTCAAACACCATGTAATTGACTTTTTGCCAATCCGCATCCACCGGTTTGATCTTGCGAACCGTGCCAGACAACGCATCAAACTGCCCACGCGCGATCCACAGCTCGCCATCCAGCGGCGTAGTCGGCAACTTGGCCGAGAACCACGCCGGCACAGCAATCAGCCGCCCACTGCGAAAGCGCAGCGCCTTGCCATCCCACAGCGCTCGCACACCATCCAGCTTTTCACTGACCAAATAACCTGCTGGGTCTATGTTTGCAGGCGCTGATTTAGCGAGTAAAACGGTGTCTGCCGCGCTGGCTTTGGCGAGCGTGTTGAGTGCGAAACCTGAGCCGGCGAGAAGAGTCAGAAGCCGAATACTGAACGAACGGCGCTGAATGTTGAAATGATGCATTTATATCGAAAAAAGAGGGGTAAATATGAGTATAGCCGACGTATTTATTGCCTAAATTGCTACTATAACAATAGTAAAAGACGTTAAAAAATCAACTCCAAATCACCGACCGCATCGAAATCGACCCCATGGTCAAGCTATCGTTAAACGTCGTGATATTGTCTTTGCTGTCTGCCGCGCCGGCCGAATACAACAACGGCAGGTAATGGTCGTAGGTCGGGTGCGCCATCTCGGCTAATTTGCCTAGCTTCTGGAAATTGGCCAGTTCGTCGTAATTGCGGTCGGCTATCAGGCCGACGGTGATGGCGTCGAACTCGACGTTCCAGTCGTACGGTTTGTCGTTGGTCATCATGCGCAGGTTGTGCACGATGTTGCCGCTGCCGACAATGAGCACGCCTTGGTGGCGTAGCTCACGCAGTTGTTGACCCAACAGCAAATGTTCCACGGGCGCGCGGCTGTAGTCCATGCTGAGCTGCATGACGGGGATGTTGGCGTTGGGGAACATGGGTTTCAGGACGGACCAGGTGCCGTGGTCTAAGCCCCATTTGTCCATATCGACACCGACGAAACCTTTAGGAATAGGCGAAACCAACTGTTTGCTCAGCTCCTCAGCCACCGCTGGCGCGCCAGGTGCGGGGTATTGCTGGGAGAAGAGTTCTTGTGGGAAACCACCAAAATCGTGAATCGTTTTCGGGTTTTGCATGCCGGTGAGCCACCAACCACGGGTGATCCAATGCGCGGAGATGCACAAAATTAGGCTGGGCGTGGGGTATTTTTTGCCATCTCCGAATTCTTTGCCCAAATCTTGCCAGCTGCGGCGATAGGCGTTGTCTTCAATCGCGTTCATTGGGCTGCCGTGCCCAATGAACATGACGGGCATTTTGGGAGAGCTTTTAAGGGTTTTCATAGATCTTTTTTGTTGATATTACCGTGGCGGCGTTTGCATTGAACGCGAACTGACTCAAAACTGACACCGCAGAGGGGGGATAAGTGTTGTTGAGCTTAAAATTTGTCGTCTTTTCATAAGGATTAGACGTTATTGGCAGAATAAATCACTTAATTGAAATTATTGAACATAAATTGGGGGTAACACTCTTATTTTCAATCCTAATATAAGTTATATTGCACTGCAACATATTTAGAAAGTACGCTTACCATGCTATACCAAATTTACGAAAATCAGCGCGCCATGATGGAGCCGTTTGTTGACTTTGCGAAAGCGACTTCTAAGGTTTTGGGTAACACCAAATCACCTTTCGGTCAAAATCCG
>JAYWCQ010000291.1:0-4607 GCA_043780435.1 Polaromonas sp. | reverse complement strand
TTTGGGTAAGGACGGTGGAGAGGGCTTGACACAGGATCAAGTCATTGCAACCGTTAAAGAGTCGGCATTGCGTGGTCGTGGTGGGGCGGGATTTCCTACAGGTTTGAAGTGGAGCTTCATGCCGCGTCAATTCCCGGGTCAAAAGTACCTCGTTTGTAATTCTGACGAAGGCGAGCCGGGCACTTGTAAAGACCGTGACATCATGCAATTCAATCCACATATCGTGATTGAAGGCATGATCATTGCAGCTTATGCCATGGGCATCAGCGTTGGCTATAACTACATCCATGGTGAAATTTTTGCAACTTACGACCGCTTCGAAGTAGCACTCGAAGAAGCACGTGCAGCTGGTTATTTGGGTGACAAAATCTTAGGTAGCAACTTCAACTTTCAATTGCATGCTAGCCATGGTTTTGGTGCTTATATTTGTGGCGAAGAGACGGCGTTGCTTGAGTCCTTGGAGGGCAAAAAAGGCCAACCGCGCTTCAAGCCACCTTTTCCTGCTAGTTTTGGCTTGTATGGCAAACCTACTACGATCAATAACACGGAAACGTTTGCAGCAGTGCCGTGGATCATTCGCAATGGTGGCAGCGCTTATTTGGCATGTGGTAAGCCCAACAATGGCGGCACCAAGCTTTATTCTGTTAGCGGCGACGTTGAACGACCAGGCAATTACGAAATCCCGATGGGCACACCATTTTCTACCTTGTTAGAGCTTGCCGGTGGTGTTCGCAGTGGTCGCAAGCTCAAAGCTGTCATTCCTGGCGGTTCATCTTCTCCAGTTTTACCGGCGTCGATCATGATGGAATGCACGATGGATTACGATTCCATCGCCAAAGCGGGCTCTATGTTGGGTTCAGGTGCTGTTATTGTTTTGGATGACACCCGTTGCATGGTTAAGAGCTTGAAGCGTTTGAGCTATTTTTACATGCATGAATCGTGCGGCCAATGCACACCGTGCCGTGAAGGTACAGGGTGGTTGTCACGTATGGTTGACCGCATTGAGGATGGACAAGGTCGTCCGGCAGATATGGATTTGCTAAATTCTGTTGCCGATAATATTCAGGGTCGCACCATTTGTGCATTGGGCGACGCTGCAGCGATGCCAGTGCGCGCAATGATCAAACATTTCAGGCATGAATTTGAATATCACGTCGAACATAAGACGTGCATGGTTCCGGCTTACGTATAAAGTCAAAGAATAGAAATACCATGGTAGAAATCGAACTCGACGGCAAAAAAGTAGAAGCTCTGGAAGGCAGCATGATCATGCACGCCGCTGAGCAAGCTGGCACGTATATCCCACATTTTTGTTATCACAAAAAATTGAGCATCGCTGCGAACTGTCGCATGTGCTTGGTTGATGTGGAAAAAATGCCAAAACCTATGCCTGCCTGCGCCACACCTGTATCGCAGGGCATGATTGTTCGCACCAAGTCTGACAAAGCCATCAAAGCGCAGCAATCAGTCATGGAGTTTTTGCTGATTAATCATCCGCTTGATTGCCCAATTTGCGACCAAGGTGGTGAGTGTCAATTGCAAGATTTGGCGGTGGGCTATGGCGGCTCGACTTCACGTTATGAAGAAGAGAAACGTGTTGTCTTTCACAAAGATGTAGGTCCATTGATCAGCATGGAAGAAATGAGCCGTTGCATCCATTGCACACGTTGCGTTCGTTTCGGCCAAGAAGTTGCTGGCGTGATGGAATTGGGCATGTCGCATCGTGGCGAACATGCAGAGATTGAGACCTTCTTGGGTCAAACGATTGATTCTGAGCTGTCAGGAAATATGATCGATATTTGCCCAGTTGGGGCCTTGACCAGCAAGCCATTCAGATACAGCGCCCGTACCTGGGAGCTGAGCCGCCGTAAATCGATTAGTCCGCATGATTCCACGGGTGCAAACCTCATCATCCAAGTTAAAAATAACAAGGTGATGCGCGTGGTTCCTCTGGAAAACGAGGAGGTCAACGAGTGCTGGATTTCTGACCGTGATCGTTTTTCCTATGAGGCTTTGAACTCTGAAGAGCGATTAACCACGCCTATGATCAAACATGGCGGTGAGTGGAAAACAGTCGATTGGCAGACTGCACTTGAATATGTGGCCAATGGTTTGAAACAAATCAAAGCAGATTATGGTGCGGCTAGTTTAGGCGCTTTGGTCAGCCCGCAATCTACCTTAGAAGAGCTGTACTTGGCGGCTGGTTTGATGCGTGGTTTAGGTAGTGACAATATTGACTACCGTTTGCGCCATGCAGAATTTGAACCAGCTGGACAAGTTCGTTGGTTGGGAGCAACTATTGCGTCATTGTCTAACCTTGATCGCGCACTGATTGTTGGATCAAACATTCGTAAAGACCATCCTTTGTTTGCGCAACGGATCCGACAAGCTGTTCGCAAAGGTTGCGCTGTAAGTGCTATTAATTCAGTAGCAATAGATTCAACATATACGACGACTAATACGTATTTATTAAACCCTTCGCGTTGGTCTAAGGCACTCGCTGAGGTAGCTGCCGCAGTTGCTGTATCAAAAGGAATTGACGCGCCAGTAGCCGCCAGCGCAACGGATGCAGCAAAGAATATCGCTGCTTCAATGCTAAGTGGTGAACGTAAAGCAATACTGTTGGGTAACGCCGCAGCTCACCATGCTCAAGCTTCTAGCTTGTTGGCGCTCGCTAACTGGATTGGGCAACAAACTGGTGCTAGCGTTGGTTATTTGACAGAGGCAGGAAACACTGTAGGTGCGCAATGGGCTGGTGCACAGCCTGGGAAAAACGGATTAAACGCAGGTCAAATGTTGGCTGGCGGTTTAAAAGCGGTGATTTTGCTTAATAACGAGCCTGAGTTTGACTCTGCAGCTGGTACGAAGGCAAAAGCCGCGCTTGGTCAAGCGCAAATGGTCGTAAGCATGAATCCATTCAATGCGAACATGGACTTTTGCGATGTGATTTTGCCAATTTCTCCGTTTACTGAAACATCTGGTTCGTTTGTAAATGCAGAAGGTCGTTTGCAAAGCTTTCATGCTGTCGTGAAGCCATTAGGTGAAACCCGTCCGGCATGGAAAGTACTTCGTGTTTTGGCGAACATGCTTGATTTGCCTTGTTTTGATTTTGATGCATCAACAGATGTGCTTAATAAGCTGACAGGTCAGTCTACAGGTTTAGTTGGTATCCCGGTTGAAAAATTGAGCAATTTAGTCAGTATGGCTAATTCGGTTGCAATTGATATTTCCGAAACAAATATTCAGCCTGTGACTGCTGCTATTTACCAAATTGACGGTATTGTTCGCCGCGCAAGCTCGCTACAAATGACAGCTGATGCAAAGTTATCACTTAATGCGCCACAAGAGGTGAATGCATGATTGATGCAATTTACGACTTCGGCTTGAGTTTGATCGCTGCATCATGGTGGTCAACGGTTGTTTGGCCAGTGCTTTGGATTCTTATCAAAATCATGTGCGTTGTGCTTCCTTTGTTGGGCGCAGTCGCGTATTTGACTCTTTGGGAGCGCAAGCTGATAGGCTGGATTCAAATTCGGCTTGGTCCTAACCGCGTAGGCCCTTTGGGCTTGTTGCAGCCTATCGCCGATGCGTTGAAGCTTTTGACGAAAGAAATTCTGGTGCCTGCCGCTGCGAACAAAGGTTTGTTCTTGCTTGGCCCCATCATGACGATCATGCCGGCCTTAGCGGCTTGGGCTGTTATTCCCTTTGGCCCAGATGTTGCACTATCAAATATCAATGCAGGATTGTTGTTTGTCATGGCAATTACATCGATGGAAGTTTATGGTGTGATCATTGCTGGATGGGCTTCCAACTCAAAGTATGCATTTTTAGGTGCAATGCGAGCTTCTGCGCAAATGGTTAGCTATGAGATAGCGATGGGTTTTTGCTTGGTTGTTGTGTTGATGGTTTCTGCCAGTTTGAATTTGACTGACATCGTTACCTCGCAAGCAAAAGGTACATTCGCTGCCATGGGACTTAATTTCTTGTCTTGGAATTGGCTGCCGTTGCTGCCGATTTTTGTGGTTTATTTTATTTCTGGATTAGCGGAAACTAATCGACATCCGTTTGACGTGGTTGAGGGTGAATCAGAAATCGTTGCTGGTCACATGGTTGAGTACTCAGGCATGTCTTACGCGATGTTTTATTTGGCCGAATACGCCAACATGTGGTTGGTTGCTATTTTGGCTGTCATTATGTTTTTGGGTGGTTGGCTAGCTCCCGTTTCTGGGGTGCCTTGGATTGATGCTATTCCCGGTTGGATCTGGTTAGGGGTTAAAACTGCTTTTGTCGTGACTATTTTTATTTGGGTACGAGCGACATTCCCTCGTTACCGCTATGACCAGATCATGCGCTTGGGCTGGAAAATTTTTATCCCTGTGACATTGGTTTGGCTGATTGTGGTCGGCGCTTGGATGCAGACCTCATGGAATATTTGGAAGTAAGGTGAAGCAATCATGTCTACAGTAACTGGACCAAACCCTAATCGACTTTCCACGGCACCTTTTTCCTTGAAGGACTTTCTCTCTAGCTTCATGCTTGTTGAGCTGTTCAAAGGTATGGTTTTGACGGGGAAATACATGTTCCGTCGAAAAATTACCGTTCAATTT
>JAYWCQ010000290.1:0-11003 GCA_043780435.1 Polaromonas sp. | reverse complement strand
GTTGAGTTTATTCGTGCGTCTTTGGTCGAGCTGGATGGATCTATTCGTCTACTTGCGAAGAAAGAACAGGCTGGCTTGATCGTTCGGCATGCTTGGGCGAGTGATGAAATCCCTAAACTGGCACAAGACTTGGCTGTGCAAGCCGTTTTTACCAACCACGACTATGAGCCACTGGCGGTTCACCGTGATGCGCTGGTACTTGGAAAATTAGCTGACTTAGGCATTGCCTTTCACACCTTCAAAGACCACGTCATTTTTGAGCGCACCGAGGTGCTCACGCAAATGGGCAAGCCCTATGGCGTGTTCACGCCGTATAAAAATGCATGCCTCAAAAAGCTAACCCCGTTCTACTTAAAACCGTACCCTGTTGAAAAATACATTGGTGCTTTGGCGGAACGACCCGTTGTACATAGACTTTCTGTGCCAACGCTTGCCGAGATAGATTTTGAGGCAACTAATTTAGCCAAACTCAAAATTCCAACAGGCATGACAGGCGGGCGGGCGCTGTTCGAAGATTTTTTTGACCGCATGGATGACTACCACGCGACGCGAGACTTCCCAGCGGTCAAAGGTCCGAGCTATTTAGGCGTACATTTGCGCTTTGGCACAGTCTCTATTCGCAAATTAGCGGCTACAGCGCATCAACGCACCTTGGTGGGCAGCCAAGGCGCAGCTGTTTGGCTGAGTGAATTGATCTGGCGGGATTTTTATTTTCAAATCCTGAGCAACTTCCCGCACGCAGCTACTGGTGCATTCAAGCCTGAATACGACGCCATCAAATGGGAACATGGTGCACAAGCAGAGAAACTATTTAAGGCCTGGTGCGAAGGGCGAACGGGCTACCCTTTGGTAGATGCAGCCATGGCACAGATCAACCAAACCGGCTATATGCACAACCGTTTGCGTATGGTGGTTGCCAGTTTTTTAGTCAAAGATTTAGGCATCGACTGGCGCTGGGGTGAGCGCTATTTTGCTGCCAAGCTCAATGACTTTGATCAATCAGCCAACAATGGTGGCTGGCAGTGGGCAAGTTCAAGTGGTTGCGATGCGCAACCCTACTTCAGAATTTTTAACCCGACGAGTCAAAGTGAAAAGTTTGATGCAGAGGGGAAATTTATTCGCAAGTATTTGCCGCAGTTAAGCAAGCTGCCAAACGCGACCATTCATGAGCCCTGGAATGCCAAGCCTGTAGATTTGCAGGCTGCCAATGTCGTCCTTGGGGTCAACTATCCGCATCCCATTGTTGTCCATGCGCAGGCTAGAGAAAAGACATTGCTTCGATATGCAGTCGTTAAAAAGTCATTAAAAACCAGTTGAAGCTGTTCAATGACTTTCTTTACGTTTTAAATTTATACTTTTTCAGATTCACTTGGTTTTTTAGCGGTATGTTGACGCAACACTGAGAGCAAACCTTCTTCCGAATATGGTTTACCCAAATAAGCATTAACGCCCAATTCCATTGCCAGATCACGGTGTTTTTCTGCAATTCGTGACGTAATCATCACAATAGGCAAATGTTTCAACTTTGAATCTGATCGAATATTTCTAACCAACTCAAATCCATCCATGCGCGGCATTTCAATGTCGGACAACACAACTGCTGGAATTTCTTGATTTAATTTTTCGATTGCTTGTAAACCATCAACAGCGAGAACCACACGGAAACCTTCTCGCTGCAACATACGTTGAGTGACACGACGAACCGTGATGGAGTCATCAACAACCAATATCAACGGTGTTAGCTGCTCTGCCGCAACTGGCGTTGGCACGACATTACCGTGAGCGGCTTGTATGTCTGATTGCGCATTGATAGGGCTGTATTGTTGTACCGTCGCGCCGTATACAGCGGCAAGCGCAACTGGGTTATAGATCAGCGCGACAGCACCTGAAACCAAAATTGCCATGCCAGCCAAACCAGGCAGTCTCGCTAGCTGTGGCCCTAAATTTTTAATAACAACCTCTTTGTTGCCAAAAATTTCATCGACGTGCATCGCAATTCGTTGGCCAGCACTTTTAAAAATAACCACAGGATTGGTTTTTGCAAGCGGTACGTTGCTACGTTGCGATGCCTGTAGTAAGGCACCCGCCCAATAGAATGGAATACTGTTTTCAGCTTGACCCCAATAACCATTTGCATACGCTTGCTCAACTTCTTTCAATTGAGATCTTTGAACAACCTCAACCAAATGCGACGGTACACCAAAAGAAAGGGAACCGGCTCGCATCATCACAACCTGCGTTACGGCCGTCGTTAGCGGTAAAACCAACTTGAACTTAGTCCATTTGTCAACTTCGCTACTAACATCGATGCGACCACCCAGAGCAATGACTTCGGCGCGAACAATATCCAGTCCAATGCCGCGCCCGGACAGCTCAGTGACTTGCACAGCTGTAGACAAGCCAGGTATGAATATCAGATTCACCGTTTCAGCATGCGTCAGAATGTCGCTGTTAGAAATCAATTTTTGCGAGATAGCTTGTTCACGAATGCGGTCATAATTTAAGCCAGCACCGTCATCACTAAATTCAATAACGACATCGTTTCCATCTTGAAGTAGTGTGATGGCGATAGCCCCCGTGGCGTCTTTGTTAGCAGTCATTCGTTTTTCTGAATGCTCCAAACCGTGAGCAATGCAATTTCTCAACAAATGCTCAAAAGAAGGCGTCATCCGTTCAAGTACACCCCTGTCCATCTCGATAGAACCACCAACGATGTCTAATTTGACTTGCTTTCCGGAATCTTTTGCAGCCTGGCGAACAACACGGTACAAACGATCGGAGATACTTTCAAACTCTTCCATCCGTGTTCGTAACAAATCACGTTGTAGATCCCGTGTTTGCCTTGCTTGCGCAACCAAATCGTCTTCTGTTAAATCAACAGTCCTTTGCAAATTACGCTGAACAGTGGCGACATCGTTCACCGATTCAGCCATCATGCGCGTCAACTCCTGTACGCGTGTGAATCGATCAAACTCCAAGGGATCAAAACTCTTTTCAGTCCCTTTTGACTGCTCCATGCGCGACTGCATCTGTGTTTCGGCTTGGAATTCGACATCTCGAAGTTGCTGTCTTAACCTGTCTAAATTACTTGTCAGATCACCTAAAGAACCACGTAGTTGTCCTAACTCTGACTCAATCCTTGTACGCGTCAGCATCACTTCACCCGCTTGATTCACGAGGCGATCTAATAAACGAGCTCGGACTCTTACTGACTGTCTAGATTCGCGTTTGTCAGACTTCAAAACACTGGTAGCGGGAGGTTTTACTGCGGTTTTTGCATTCTGAGTACTTAACACGGTTGGCGAAACGATATCAGCGTGCGTATTTTTCTGCTCAGTGACGATCTCAGGTCGTGTTAAATTTTCGTTTTTATTTTGTTCCTGGACAACACTCAAGCTGTCGGAAGGTTTGCTAATATTTTCAAAGTTATTTTGTAGCGAATCCAGCCTAGACAGCAAAGGTTCAATTGATTCATGACTCAACTTTTCTGAGCCCATGAATTCAATCTCAGACTCCATGCGATGAGATAACTCACCTAACCGCATCGCACCAGCGAGCCTTGCGCTGCCCTTGAGCGTATGAAGCGTTCGCAAAATTTCAGAACGCGCACTGAAATCGTCAGGATTCGATACCCATTGACGCAAAGAACTGCCTATCCGCGGCAGAAGTTCACGCGCTTCTTCCTCAAAAATATGAAACAAATCCGGATCAAGCGAATCGACCAATTCAATGTCATCATCATTGATGAGATTTTGAGTCTGATGATTTTGAATTGATTCTTTAACATTTGTCCTGCTATCCATCAATCGAGCACGAGCACTGATATTCACGACGATCGGTTGGCTCGCTTGGCTCGCTTGGCTCGGTTGGCTCGCTTGGGAAATCACGGACTTCAACGGCAATGCCACAATATTGCTCTCAGGCAAATTTGTTGGCGTGAATTTCAGCCCTTCCAATCGAGCGACTACACTTACTTTGGGCTCCTCTAAAAAGCCCGCTGCGAACTGATGAAGCAGTCGACGGCATTCTTCTGCAACTTGGGCAAATATGACCGCTTCAGTTTCAGTGCCATTTTTATGTTGAAACACTTTATCTAACGCAGACTCTAATTGTTTTGCCAAGCTAGACAGTTGAAAAAACCCAACTGTGGCTGAGCTGCCGGCTAAAGAGTGTGCAAAATTAACCGTTGAAATGTTGAGTGGTTTGTGAAATTCAATGGCCCACTCATCCAGTTCAGTCACCAAACATCTGGACCATTCATCTGCCTCATTTAGATACACGTTGTAAAGTGGGATGCCAATTTTCAAGGCACCAATAACTTTAAACTGATCTTTATCTTCACTTTCACTTTCACTTTCACTTTCACTTTCAATGAGTTGAGAAACCGTAGGTGAAGCTTCAGGCTGTAGGATTTCTTTTATGTTGACTTCATCAATTCTATTTACTGATGCATTTTCATTGAGCGGCAACACCTCTGGGTCATTTGTAGTGTTATCAGGATCAATCAAATTGACAGTCTTCAACGATTCAACGACGGTGTCTTCGGCAGAAACTGTGCTCTCAGCAGCTGTAATTTCTTGCGGTTGCGCAAGAGCAGTTGATAGCTCAAGCAATTCGAAACTTTCTAAAGCGTAAAGCAATGCCTCATCATCAGTTTCAATTTTGCGCAAACCAGCTAACAATGGTTTCTCGTTCGTGTTGCTTCCTATTAGATTCGCTAAATCCAAGCGACTCTCGATGCGCATTGCATCTGCACTCTGCCTAAACAACTCAGAATTCCAAGCAGTAGACACGTCTAAACGTAAATCATCTACCCACAACTTAAATGAATTTAAAGCTGCAATTGATAACTTACAAATATCATCATCAAAAGGAGTTTGATCAATTAACCTGGTATTGATGACCTGCTCGAAAAACCAGCCCGCTTCACCGAAATCATCGAAGCCAACCATACGAGAGCTGCCTTTTAACGTATGAAAAACTCGACGTAAAGTAGATTGATCTTCTAAATTTTCAGGTTTTATTAGCAAAGAATTGGCTGCAGCGAGACCCGTTTCAATGACCTCATCGGCTTCTTCTAAGAAAATATCTTTCAACTCAGTTTCGTCAGTCAACCGCGTTGTTTTCGCCATCGCCGGAACGAGTGTTGATGCCAACTCTTTTTGAGCCAAAACAGTGTCAATAGTTTTTTCAGCCACATTGGCGATTGCATTATCTACAACTGCTTCTACAACCGGCTCTTCTACTGGCTCTTCTACTGGCTCTTCTACTGGCTCTACTATTTTCTCTGCTATAGGCTCTGCCAATTCGGCTGGCGCAAAATTTTCAACTGTTTGCTTGATACGACCCATTAATGGATTGAGTGCACCAACTTTTGCGTCAAATACAAAAAGCTTTTTCACCAAGGCAGGCTGGTAGTTCAGCATGTCGATTAAAAAACCTAGAGCACCTAAATTATTTCCGAATTTATCCACCCCTCCAGAAACTCGTTCATGCTCAAAATCAAAGTTTGGCAACCTGAACTCTTCAACATGATCACGCATGCTCATCACAGCGGCACTAGCCTCATCTAGACCTAAAACCGAGAAAATTCCCCGCATCTGTCGCAGTTTTTCTGGCACGGATTGCAATACCAGAGGTAATGATGGTGCGCGAAAATATTGATCTATAGATTTTTCGATATCAGTTAAACAAATCCGTAACTCACCAACAACGCTACCCATTGACTCTCGATCACTCACCCGGCGATAAAGCTCCTCAATCCAAGGTTCCACAGTTTCGGCTTGTCCACCACTGCTCACGCTCTCAATTCGTTGCGCCAATTTTGCAGCGCGCAACGCCATTTCTGAATCATCTGAACCCCAACCCTCAAACACGGCTTCGAGGTACAACATCGCGGTTGCAACCTCCATGGCAAGCTCGGCACTAGGCGCTTGTTTCGTAACAACAATCAAATCAGAAACATTGGTTAATGCCGTAGCCAAAGTACGGCTCGAAGGATACAACTTGGTTAATGACTCTGAAACCAGTTTAAATTGTTCAGTAGTACTTCGAATCTTTTGAATATCGCCACCAGAAAGGGCTATCCATAACTCTTTCGCAACTAATATTCGTTTTTTTGATAAAGCCAATACTGCTGGATCAAAACGCCCAAACTGGCTGATTTCATAATTTACAGCTTGCTCATCCTTCAGTGCCCAAGTTTTTTGCACCACAAACAACGATGGGGAACTCTCCCTTTTTTCTATTTTTGCTTGCCCACACAGAAACAACATGTTCTGCATGAATTTGTCTGAAAAAACCCAATCACCATGCTTTAAATTATTGTAGTGAACCACAATACCTGCCGCCGTTCTTTTGGCGTAGATATCAACAGGTATTAGTTTTTGTGAGATCGCTTCGAAAAAGGCTGCGCAAATTTTCCAAAATGTGCTCGCTTTGCTATTGGTTTGTGTCTGAGCAAGGCTCAAACTTAGCCGACTAAGTTCATTTGCAGCCGTTGTATCTGCAGACTGCATAATTTTGAGCAAAGCGGAATCGATCTCGCCTCTTACAGAAAGAGAATAGTCTAAGGAATGAATCGCAAGCATCTCGGGCTGCAACCACTGGAAGGGCTGCCTGACCCATAAATCTGCGGGGTGAACACGAGCAAAACCAGCAAGACCTTTAATATCCCGATATTGAACAAACAAACCTATGGAAGAAGCATTTTTGTTTGCAAGTAACGACTCTAAATATTCAAGCACCGCAAAGCTTGCATGCTCCAGTTTCCTGATCGCATCCTCCGTCACCATTTCAGGCCTTTGTACAAATTTACCGGCAACTGTCTCCATGGCGTCCGCAAGGATGGCAGCCTCATCAATTTGCAATACTTTCAATGCACCAAAAACTTGGTGAAAATGGCGCTTAGCATTTCGTAATTGCCCTGCATCGAATGCCGATAAATCAGACTGTGTTGCATTCGTCTCCAATAAAAACCGTTTCAGGCCTTTGATCGAAACGTCAAAAGATTTACGCAACTCCTCCATAACCCAAGACAGTGGGCCAAGATCCTTAACAATTAAATCTTGATCTGGCATGGTTTGCGAATCAACAAGTTGCATAAATTTAAAATATTATTGTAGCGGCAAATTAATGATTTATTCAGTTTTAAGCAATTTTAAATCGAGACACCGACTCACGTAGTTCATTAGCCATTTGGGAAAGCTCACGAACCTGTTGTGAGGTTGCTCGCGTTCCCTCTCCAGTCTGCTCAGTAACAGCAAAAATATGCTGAATGTTATTTGCAACCAAATTTGCCGACGCAGCTTCAGCTGATGTCGCTTTTGAAATTTGTTCAATCAGCTCAGCCAATCGACGTGACACTCTGTCAATTTCAGTCAAAGCTGTACCTGCCGTATCCGACAGCTTTGCCCCTTCAACCACACCATGCGTGGATCGCTCCATCGCAGCGACAGCATCTTGTGTATCGGTTTGAATCGCCTTAACCAATGCAGAAATTTGACGTGTAGCATCCGCAGAACGCTCAGCCAACCGCTGCACCTCCTCCGCCACCACAGAGAAGCCGCGACCAGCTTCACCTGCGGAAGCTGCTTGAATCGTCGCATTCAAAGCCAATACGTTTGTTTGCTCGGTAATATCAGAAATAAGTTCTGTAATCTCACCAATTTCTTGAGAAGATTCGCCAAGTCGTTTAATGCGCTTGGATGTTTCTTGAATTTGATCCCGAATAGAGTTCATACCACCAATCGCATTTTGCACAGCAGACAAACCTGACTCAGCAGCCACCAAAGATTGGCGTGCAACCAAGGCTGAATCTTGCGCCTGCGCTGAAACACTGTTGATGCGACCTGCCATATCGAGTACGGATTGGCCCGTTTCACGAATCTCTCGCAACTGCTCGGTAGAAGCCGCCAAAAGTTCCGTCGACGTATTTTCAACCTGCGCCGTCGTCTGTGCAACGCGACTAGCCGTGCTTTGCACGTTACCCACCAGTATCCGCAATTCCTCAACCGTGTAGTTCACCGAGTCTGCAATAGCGCCTGTAATATCTTCAGTCACCGTTGTTTCTTGGGTCAAATCGCCCTCGGCAACTGCTTGCAACTCGTTCATCAACCGCAAAATGGCAGCTTGACTACCATCATTCACGCGCTTGGCTTGTAACTCTTGGTTTTCCGCTTTCAATCGCTGAGCTTGCGCAACACTTTGTTGACGCTTGCTGTCTAGCAGCGATACGCGCCATAGTCCGCCAGCACATGAAAGTGCAATAAGTGTCGCTAAAACCAATGCCAAAATCGAAGCTGGACTCAAACCAGAATCGCCAGACAATTTAGTTTGCAACTCTTCCAGGTTACGGCGCATCGGCTCGCTATCAGACAGAATGGAAACCTGCGCTTCACGCGCAGAAACAATACCCTGCAAATTTCCCAAAATCGCACCCGCTTGAACCCGAGTTTGCTCATACAGCTTGGTTAAAGCATCGAGTCGCTCCAAAGTTTGTACGTCTTTCGTGCCTGCAAGTCTCAGCTCAGCGCTGCCAGATTGCAAACCACGTGTAATTTCTTTGAATGAATTCAAATCTTTGCCCAATAAGAAAACCGCCTCAGGGTTAACACCTTCCATGGTCAAAAACTCATTGGCAGATTTACCGATACGCTGCGTCAACATCACCAATTGGCCAGCCGCAGAGATTTCAGTCGGTGCCGCATTTTGTTGAAGCTTCAAGGATGAAACTGTTTCAGCGATCTCCAGCAAATCAGACGATTGACGGCTGATGGTGCGCAAGGCTGTACCCACTTGGGTCAAAATTTTCTGTTGACCGATGATGGTTTTTGCATTTTTTTCTGCTTTCTCCATCATGGGAGCAATGGCCTCAACACTAACTTGGGCTTCTGCAGGCACCGCCTCGATGCGCATTTGCTCATCACCCGCTTTTAACGCACGCACAGAACGCGAAAGAACTTCGGAACTATCTTTAACATCTGGGAATGCTTGTGGCGTACCCACAATCGCCTGGGAAACAGACTTCGCCAGCCGCTGGGACTGCATCAACGCTTGTCCAGTGGCAGACAATTGCTGCGATACTTTTTCAGTCTGCGACAGCGCAAAAAAAGTACCCGTGGCCAGAACAACCAATGAAAGCGCCAGCAAAGCTGCCAATATTTGCTGGTGCGCAACTAACGTTCGCTTACCCAACACAGGAATATACAAAAGCTCGCCCGTGGGCGCCGCGCTGTCCGTCCCCAGCACGGCATCGCGTTGCATGGGTTCAACTCTTGCTGGTGAAGCGGGCATTGGCTCTTGAAACGTAACACTATCAACAAAAGGTTCACCTTCCATCGATGTCCGCGTTGACTCAAAACTAGCTAAGGATGCATCTTCTTCTATTGATGATTTAGCTTTGCGAGAAAAAAGTTTTTGAAATAAGTTTAATTCGGACATGCGTTGACCATTCAGAGAAATCTTTAAGCGTTGATATTTAAAAAACTATGTTGCTGGGCTAAAACTTGCAGGTTAATTTCCTGCCAGAGCATGCCATTCGCGTCTGCATAGACATGCCCATAAAACTCGGGCGATCCTGGCGCGGGGTCTTGCGATTCGCTGAAAGACACTGTACTACGCAATCCATCGAGTCGATCCACAAAAAGTGCGCAATTGACGTCAAGTGCGCTATTGAGCGTCACGAAACGCGCCTCTGATCGCGCCAGCTCTTGTCGTGCAGCCCTGCGCTCCCCCATGACAAAACCCGAAAAATCGACCACACCAAAAAGTGAGCCACGCATGTTTGCGACGCCTAGATACCAGTCTTGCGTGTGCGCTACTTTTTGTATCACGCTATAGGGAAAGATCTCACCGGACTGGCTCAACGGAAAAAGATATTTTTTCCCATCAGCTTCTACAGCCAACCATGCAGCAGCAGAAGCCACATCTCCAGAGCGCACGGCCTGAAGCTTTTCAGCTAATCGGGTTTGAAGTTCGCGTAATTTTTGCTTTTTGTCCATATTTTCGAGATCACATCCGACACAACTTCATCCCTGCGCTCTTATTTTGGCAACCAACTCTTCAGAACTAAAGGGTTTGGTGATGTAATCTTTTGCGCCTTGACGCATGCCCCACAACTTGTCAGTTTCTTGGTCTTTGCTGCTGCAAAAAATAATGGGCACACTCGCATACAAAGGGTCACGGTTGATAGACCTGGCAAGCTGGAAGCCATTCTTCCCAGGCATCACAATATCCATCAAAATCAAATCCGGCTTTTGCGCTGCAAGACATTGCATGGCTTGCTCGCCGCCATCGGCAGTGGCGACCTCAAACCCATTTTTTTGTAACAAATCAGAAATGAACATCAACTCCGTTTTGGAGTCGTCCACAACGAGTACTTTATGAATTGCCATCTTGAACTCTTTCTTGATCTCTAATTACTTATCAATTTGTAAACGTTAAGCCGCTTTGTTGCCCGCAAAATACTGCACCGATTGCAGCAGGGCGTCTTTCACAAAGGGCTTTGTCAAATATTGCTGCGCGCCCACCATGCGACCACGCGCTTTGTCGAAAACGCCATCTTTTGACGACAGCATGACGATGGGAATATTCTCAAAGTTGGGATTCCGCTTGATGATGGCGCAAGTTTGATAACCATCTAAGCGCGGCATCAAAATATCGCAAAAAATCAGGTCAGGCTGGTGGTCACTCACTTTTGACAGTGCGTCAAAGCCATCTTCGGCTAAAAACACCTCGTGACCACCTTGTCGCAAGAACATTTCTGCGCTTTGCCGCACCGTATTGCTATCGTCAATGACCAGTATTTTCAATGCTGTACCAGATGTAACCATAGTATTTCTCCAAGACTTTATTAAATCTCAACCATCTCAAAATCTTCTTTGCGAGCACCACATTCTGGGCAGGTCCAATTCATAGGCACTTGCGCCCAAGGTGTGCCTGGTGGAATGCCATCATCAGGCGAACCCAACTTTTCTTCATACAACCAACCACAAATCAAACAC
>JAYWCQ010000289.1:0-3871 GCA_043780435.1 Polaromonas sp. | reverse complement strand
CCCCTCTTCGCTCTCAATCTTGCTATCCGCATCGGCCAACACATACAGCACACCGCCACGTGCGCGGACTTCGTGCATATTGCTTTTGAGTTTATCGATCAGCGCATCGTTAGGCGCGACCGTGACCACAGGCATAGCGCTTGTGACCAAAGCCAGAGGACCGTGTTTGAGTTCGCCAGCGGGGTAGGCTTCGGCATGGATATAGCTGATTTCTTTGAGCTTGAGCGCACCTTCCAAAGCAATCGGGTAATGCATGCCACGGCCCAAGAAGAGCGCGTTGTCGTGTTTGGCAAAATCTTCGGCCCAGCTAATGAGCTGTGGCTCCAGCGCCAGCACGGCTTGCAAGGCAGCTGGCAGGCGGCGCATGGCTTGCAGGTGTTCAGCTTCTTGCGATTCCGTCAAACGCCCTTTGCTTTGCGCCAAAGCCAAGGTGAGCAAAAACAAACCCGCCAATTGGGTGGTGAAGGCTTTGGTCGATGCGACGCCGATTTCAACCCCTGCACGCGTGATGTAAGCGAGCGAACACTCGCGCACCATGGCGCTGGTGGCGACGTTGCAAATCGTCAACGTGTGCTTCATGCCCAATGACTGTGCATGGCGCAGCGCCGCCAAGGTGTCGGCCGTTTCGCCGGATTGGGTGATGGTGACGACCAAGGTGTTTTGATCGGGCACAGAGTCGCGGTAGCGGTATTCGCTGGCCACTTCCACTTGTGTGGGGATTTGCGCAATGCTCTCCAGCCAATATTTGGCGGTGCAACCGCTGTAGTAGCTGGTGCCGCAGGCCAAAATCAGCACCCTGTCGATTTTTTTAAATACCGCGTGTGCATTCGCGCCCGCAGGGTGCGTCATGAGGGTGTCGAACAGCTCGGGCACGATGGCGTTGACGCCCTCCAGCGTGTCGGCTATGGCGCGGGGTTGCTCAAAAATCTCTTTTTGCATGTAGTGGCGATACGGCCCCAGCTCGGCCGCGCCGCTGTGCGCCAGCACGGTTTTGACCGGGCGCTGCGCCGCTTCCAGGACTTTGCTCCAGCCATCGGTTTTGCCAAAGATCCAATATTTGCCCAGTTGCATGTCAACCACGTCACCCTCTTCAAGGTAGACGATTTGGTCGGTCACGCCGGCTAGTGCCATGGCGTCGCTGGCCATGAAGTTTTCACTGTGCTCATTGCCCACGCCCAAAATCAGGGGCGAGCCGGCGCGCGCGCCGATGATGCGGTGCGGCTCATCCTTGCAAAAAACGGCGATGGCATAGGCCCCGTGCAGCTGCGGCAGGGCGGCTTTGACGGCCTCAAACAAGTCCCCGTCATACAGGCTGTCGATCAAGTGCGCGATCACTTCGGTGTCGGTTTGGCTGACAAACACATAACCTTTGGCGCGCAGTACAGCGCGCAGTGCATCGTGGTTTTCAATGATGCCGTTGTGAACCAGTGCGATTTGGCCGGCTTTGACGCCGGCTTCACCCGTGCCAAAGCTGAAATGCGGGTGTGCATTACCCTGGCTCGGCACGCCGTGCGTGGCCCAGCGGGTGTGGGCGATGCCGGTGTTGCCGGCGAACTTGTCGGCGGCAATCTGCGCTTGCAGCTCAGCCACACGTGCCGTGCTGCGGGCGCGCTGCAAGCCGCCATTTTGAACGGCGACGCCGCAGGAGTCGTAACCACGGTATTCCAAACGCGCCAAACCCTGCACCAGCACCGGAACCACATTGCGGTCTGACACCGCTGCAACAATACCGCACATAGAACACCTCTTTTTTAAAAATTTTGAGCCAAACCACCAACCTATGTGTAATAGTAGGAAGAATCATGAATAATTAATCGTCTATTACTGGTTATTTTTGTAATTTAATTTCATTTAAATGTACATTTAATTTTTTATTCCATATAAACTAAATTTATGAAACAAATAACGCTAGATGCGATAGACCTAAAACTGCTGGACTTTCTACAAACAAATGCCAGCATAAGCAACCAAGCCATGGCCGAGCGGGTGCACATATCGCCGCCCACGTGTTTGCGTCGCGTCAAAGCCTTGTGTGACAGCGGTTTGATTGAGCACCAGATCGCCATTCTGAACACGGATAAATTAGCAGCGATTCAGGGCCATGGGCTGACCGCCTTGGTAGAAATCACCTTAGACCGGCAAGGCGCCGAGCATCTTGAAGCATTTGAAGTGCGGGCAGTTCAAGACAACGCTGTGCAACAGTGCTACCGCGTATCGCCAGGGCCAGATTTTTGTTTGGTGGTTTATTGCGCCGATATGCCTGCGTATTTGGCTTTGGCAAACCGACTTTTCACGCAAGATGCGAACGTGCGTAATGTGAAAGCTTTTTTTAGCGTAAAAAGAGCCAAATTTGAGCCAAGAATCGATATAAACTTCAAAAAATAGGTTAAAAAACAGCTGTAGACAACGTATTTATTGCTTATACTGCTATTTAAAATATAGCAATCACAAAAAAAAGGGGGCAGAGCTTACGCCCTCCACCCTTTTAATCTATCTAGCGGACGAATTATCTGCCGACTGGCAACTGTCCGCCTTTACCCAAACCGCCTTTGACTTCTTGCGCTCTGTACTGGCGCAAAGAGATCACCATGCCGTTGTAACCATCCATGAACGCAGCTGCGATCACATTATCTTGTGGTGTATTGGTGTAGCCACCCAAAGCTGCGCCGCCGATCAAGCCACCAATGAGCGCGCCCGAACCAGAGGCATTGCCTTCGTTGAAGATAACTTCTGGTGACAGACCGAAGTCAGATGACACCATTTGACCACCACCAAAGTTGCTGCCTTTGCGCATTTGGCCAGAGTTTTGCAGCTCGCGCTCGCGGTTCATCGCGGCCATGCCGGCTGCGCCACGCTCAACGACAACGAAGTAGTTTGACTGCTGAATCAACAAACGCAACAAACTAGCTGTTGGTGGCAGGCGGTATTGGTTTGTCAAAATGGTGTACCAGCCAGCATTGACGTTTTCGATCAACGAAATTGTGCCTAATGGTGCAGCACAGCGCTCTAAAGCGGTATTGCTGCTGCAGTTGTGCTGCCTGCTGCGCTACCTGTGGCAACGGTTTTAGCCGCTGGGTCGCCCATTTGCATCGGGGGCGCTTGGCAAGCTGTCAAAAAACCTAAAGCGGCAACTGCAATGAGTGGTTGTTTGATGAATTTCATATTTATAGAAAGTAAGTGATGAAGCAAGCGTGAATTTATCATGTAAAACTGGCTCAGCGAGGCGTACCCAGTAAAATCTACGCTTACAGCCCTGTGCTGGTACGCTATTTACACCGTTACTATTTAATCAGCTCAACTTCCCTAGCCATGTCCGATACACAAACCACCCCAGCCGCCCACGATCCGCAAGAAGAAAACCAACTTATCCTAGAGCGCCGCGAAAAGCTCAAAGCGATTCGCCAAGCACAGGCTGATGGCAAAGGTGTCGCCTTCCCCAATGATTTTAAGCCACAACACCGCGCTGTCAAACTGATTGCCAGCTACGACGGTGAAGCCAAAGATGAGCTGGATCCGCAAAAAATAGTCGCCAGCGTGGCCGGCCGCATGATGCTCAAGCGCGTGATGGGCAAGGCCAGCTTTGCGACACTGCAAGACAGCACGGGGCAAATTCAAATTTATGTGACAAATGACGGCGTGGGCGAAGCGCTGCACAGCAGCTTCAAACACTGGGATTTGGGCGATATCGTGTCCTGTGTCGGCACGCTGTTCAAAACCAAAACGGGTGAATTGTCCATCCACGCCACCGAAGTGCGCTTGTTGACCAAGAGCTTGCGCCCCCTGCCCGACAAATTTCACGGCATGGCCGACCAAGAGACCAAATATCGCCAGCGCTATGTCGATTTGATCACCGACGAATCTGCCCGCAACC
>JAYWCQ010000288.1:0-5573 GCA_043780435.1 Polaromonas sp. | reverse complement strand
CTCAAACAAACCGCGCAGTGTCATGTGGCGCTTGGATTGGTCGTTGATCAACTGCGCATATTCTTTATACGTGCTCCAGTTGTTAGAGCGTGTGCTGTGCTGCAGCTTGGCAATCGCATCGGGCGTCCACATGTGCTCTTCACCGCGCACACGCCATGCGTATTCGCCGCCAGCTTCCAAACGGTTGGCCAGCACGGGCTTGTCACCAAACGCGTCTTGATGCATGCGGATACCTTCTTCGGCAATCTCGAAAACGCCTATGCCTTCTACGCGGCTGGCGGTGCCGGTGAAGTACTTGTTGATGGTCTCAGAATTCAGACCAATCGCCTCGAACAACTGCGCACCGCAGTAGCTCATATAAGTAGACACGCCCATTTTGGACATGATTTTGGACAAGCCCTTGCCAATCGCCTTGACATAGTTGTAAATGGCTTTGTCTGCGCTCAAATCACCTGGCAAATCCTTGTGAATCGCTTGCAGGGTTTCCATAGCGAGGTACGGGTGCACCGCTTCCGCGCCGTAACCGGCCAACACCGCAAAGTGGTGCACCTCGCGGGCAGAGCCGGTTTCAACCACCAAACCGGCCGTCGTACGCATGCCCTCATGCACCAAATGCTGGTGGATGGCTGACAAGGCCAGCAAAGCTGGAATCGCCACCTGCGTAGCTGTCACAAAACGGTCGCTGATGATGAGGATGTTGTGACCACCCTTGATGGCGTCAACCGCTTGTGCGCACAAAGACGCCAGCTTGGCTTCCACGCCTTCGTCACCCCACGACAAGGGGTAAGTGATGTCCAACGTGCAGCTGCGGAACTTGCCGTTGGTGTATTTTTCAATCTCACGCAACTTGGCCATGTCGGTGAAGTTCAGCACTGGCTGACTGACTTCCAAACGCATCGGCGGGTTCACGTGGTTGATATCCAGCAAGTTCGGTTTCGGGCCGATGAAGGAGACCAGCGACATGACGATGGCTTCGCGGATTGGGTCAATCGGCGGATTGGTCACTTGCGCGAACAACTGCTTGAAGTAGTTGTACAGCGGTTTGTTTTTGTCAGATAGCACGGCCAACGGGCTGTCGTTGCCCATGGAGCCAATGCCTTCTTCGCCATTGGCGGCCATCGGACTCATCAGGAACTTGATGTCTTCCTGGGTGTAGCCAAAGGCTTGCTGGCGGTCCAGCAGCTCAGCGGTCACGTGCTCGGAACCCGTTGTTTGTGGCTCTGTGGCGCTGATGGGCAACTCTTGCGCCGATTCACCGGCCACCGGGGTTTCCACATCGTCCAAACGGATGCGCAAGTTGTCAATCCACTGCGTATACGGTTTGCTGTTGGCGAGGTTGGCTTTGATCTCTTCGTCGTCGATCATGCGACCTTGTTCTAGGTCGATCAAGAACATCTTGCCCGGCTGCAAGCGCCATTTCCGGACGATTTTGTTCTCAGGCACCGGCAACACACCAGATTCTGAGCCCATGATGACCAAGTCGTCATCCGTCACGCAGTAGCGGCTTGGACGCAGGCCATTGCGGTCCAGGGTCGCGCCGATTTGGCGACCGTCGGTAAACACAATACTGGCGGGGCCGTCCCACGGCTCCATCATGGCGGCGTGGTATTCGTAAAACGCTTTGCGGCGTGCGTCCATCGTCGTGTGCTGTTCCCACGGCTCAGGAATCATCATCATCACGGCTTGGCTGATGGGGTAACCGGCCATGGTGAGCAGCTCTAAACAGTTGTCAAACGTGGCTGTGTCGGACTGGTCGGCAAAGCTGATCGGGTACAGCTTTTGCAAGTCTGCACCCAAGACTGGCGACGACATCACGCCTTCGCGCGCTTTCATCCAGTTGTAGTTGCCCTTAACGGTGTTGATCTCGCCGTTGTGCGCGACATAGCGGTACGGGTGCGCTAATGGCCACTCTGGGAAGGTGTTGGTCGAGAAACGCTGGTGCACCAAACCGAGCGCAGACACGCAGCGCTCATCAGCCAAATCCAAGAAATAAGTGCCCACTTGGTCTGCCAGCAGCAAGCCCTTGTAAATCACCGTGCGGCTGGACATGCTAGGCACGTAATATTCTTTGCTGTGCGTCAAATTGAGGTTTTGGATATTCTTGCTGGCGCTTTTGCGAATCACGTACAACTTGCGCTCCAACGCGTCCTGCACGATCACGTCATTGCCGCGACCAATGAAAACCTGCTTCAAAATCGGCTCTTTGGCGCGCACAGTCGGCGACATCGGCATGTCGCGGTTGACTGGCACATCGCGCCAGCCCAGCAACACCTGGCCCTCGGCTTTGATCGCGCGTTCCATCTCCTGCTCGCACGCCAAGCGCGACGCATGCTCTTTCGGCAAAAAGATCATGCCGACGCCGTATTCACCCGCAGCGGGCAACTCCACGCCATGCTTGGCCATTTCTTCGCGATACAAAGCATCAGGCAGCTGAATCAAAATGCCCGCGCCGTCACCCATCAACTTGTCGGCGCCCACAGCGCCCCGGTGGTCCAAGTTTTGCAAAATCTGCAAAGCGTTTTTGACGATGTCGTGCGATTTCTTACCCTTGATATGCGCCACAAAACCCACGCCGCAAGCGTCATGCTCTTGGCTACCGGCGTACAAACCGTTTTTGGTCAAATGTTCGACCTCTTGAGCATGGGTCAATGAAGTAGTTGGAATCAAATTTGTCATAGCGCAGTCCTCGGTCAGCAAATCTAGAAAGGGTGTCGATTTTACTGCACTGCAACAAGCTTGCCAATAAAAATAATTGGGGTCAGATTCCAATTATTAGTTGACTATTTTGCTTAGTGTTTAATTGGGGACAGATTAAATACATTCGCATTTATCTTAAAAATGCTATATTTTAAATAGCTACTCAGCCAATAAATACGCCAGCTATAGGTATAAAAGCATCATTTATTTCAGATTTTAGGTGCTTTCAAAGGCCGCCCTGCCGCCACTTTACTTACCCGCCGCTGGGTGAGCGTTTGCAAACCCGCCACAAAATCTTTGTCCCCCAGCGCCCAGCCGCGCAGCGCCGCATCGGTCAACTGCACCGTTTGCGATGCGCTGATACCGCCACGCACCAAATCGGCATAAGCAGCTTCCCGCGCAAACGGCGTGTTGCCCAGCCCCCACACCAGCGGATGCGGCGTGATCAACTTATCCACCCGCTGCCCAATATAGTGTCCATGGCTGGACAAAGCGTAGTCCGCCGCCTGCCCCACCAACCCCGCCCGCACAGGGTTCAAATCCAAATACGCCATGCAGGTTAGCAAATATTGGTCGGTATCAATCACCGTCGATTTGTAGCGCCCCTCCCACAACGTGCCCGTGCGCCCCTGCGCATCGTTAAACCACCGCACATACCGCCGCCCCACAGCCTGCATCATCTGCGGCAACCCATTGGCCGTTTCAGGCGTGGCCAGCAGGTGAAAGTGATTGGGCATCAGCACGTAAGCATGAATAGCGACTTTGAACTTTTGCGCGTTTTCAAGCAGCAGGATCAGCAGCGTCTGGTAATCCGCCTGCGAGGCAAAAATAGCCTGACGGTTGTTCCCCCGCTGGATGATGTGGTGCGGGTAGCCAGGGAGGGTTAAGCGGGGTAATCGTGCCATAAAGCCGATTTTAATTGGAATCTGACCCTAATTATTGTTCTAAATTACAACTATTCGTTTTAAAAGATTGCTGTAACACGGTGCTTTTTTACCAAAGATGCTAAACTTTAATTTGTGTGTATTTGCTTGTTCAAACTTATAACCAGGAGCACCTTCTTTGAAAACCTTGATACTATCCACTGTGGCCATCGCAACCTCGATGTTGACCCTGAGCGCTATGGCGCAAGTCAATCCAGCTGCACCTGTTGATCCGTCTACATTTGTGAATCAATTTGAAGCGACTGCTGGTAAATTTGAGGGCTATCGACGATCGGGCGCCAAGGGGATTTGCGCAACTGGCGAATTTGTTGGTAGCTCGGACGGTCGTGCTCTGTCCACGGCATCGGTCTTTAGTGGCAAGCCAGTGCCGGTGGTGGTGCGTTTCTCAGTCGGAGGAGCCAATCCGAAGGCACCTGACAATGCAAAGTCGCAACGTAATCTTGCTTTGCAGTTCAATCTGCCTGATGGCGAGCGGTGGATGATGGGTAATATCTCTTCACCTGTGTTTAGCGCTTCTTCACCACAGCAATTGCTAGATCTACTCGTCTCGCGCCAGCCAGACCCAACGACAAAAGTAGCTGATCCTGCAAAAATCAAAGCCTTCAACGATGCCAACCCGGAGATACTACTGCAGGGAAAGCACTTTGCATCGCAGCCGGTGCCCGCCAGTTTTGGAAGTGTTAATTATTGGGGGGTGCATGGCCATGGTTTTGTCAATGCCAGCGGCGTCAAGCAGCTCGGCAAGTGGATTTTTGAGCCTGTGGGCGGCCTGCAGGGTCTAACCGACGACGAAGCTAAGGCCAAAGGCGTAAGCTTCCTGTTTGATGACTTGCGTCAACGTGTGAAAGAAGGCAAAGTCGCTTTCAACTTCAATTTAGAGCTGGCACAGCCAGGCGACAAAATTGACAGTGCAACAGTTCCACTGCCAGAGGGTCGCAAAAAGGTCACCTTAGGCATTTTGAAAGTAACCTCGGTCTCTGAAGATGGTGGTGGGCCTTGCTTGACTACTAACTACAACCCCTTGGTGATGCCAAAAGGCGTTGAGGCTTCGGCTGACCCAATGTTGCCTGCCCGCGCAGCACCCTACGCTGTTTCCCTTGGGCGACGTCTGGGTGAAGGCGCTAAGCAACAATAAATCATTAAAACGTACAGGCTTTCAGTGACCGTTATTTCATCAATCATCAGGTAACAACTATGTCAAACACTCGTAGAACTTTCTTTGTGCAATCTCTGTCATACGCGACAGCACCGCTGATCTTGGCTATGTCGAACTCCGCACAAGCGCAAAACCAAACTGCCGTGACAGACGCAGATCCTCAGGCAGTTGCGCTGGGGTATCAATCGGATGGCTCAAAGACAGATGTCAAAAAATACCCTAACTACAGCGCCAATCAAGGCTGTGAAGGCTGCGCGTTGTACCAAGGAAAAAGCACGGATGTCACAGGTAGCTGCGCTGTGTTTGGCAACAAACTCGTGGCGAAGAAGGGCTGGTGCGGCGCTTGGACGAAAAAGGCTTAATAATTCTAATTTGCTATATTATTAATAGCAACTAAGGCAATGAATATACCAGCTAGAGACACATTTTACTCATAAACGAGCTTAAACCGCGTCTGCAACAGCTCTTGCAGTCCAAACTGCGTCAACACTTCGCGTAAGTGGTTGGCAGCACTGGCTTTTTTCTGGCCGGTATATTTCGCTAATATCAGCTCGTTTTTCATGCTGTGCTCCCAGCCGACCAGCTCGGTCACGGTGACTTGGTAGCCACTGGCTTCTAGGTAGAGGCAGCGCAGGACGTTAGTGATTTGGCTGCCTAACTCGCGGGTGTGCAGGGGGTGGCGCCAGAGTTCGGCGAGCGGGGTTTTGGCGACGGCTAGGCCGCGGTTATTACGCAAGTGAGCGGCCACTTCGGCTTGGCAGCAGGGCACCAAAACC
>JAYWCQ010000287.1:0-9367 GCA_043780435.1 Polaromonas sp. | reverse complement strand
AAACTCCACCCGACCATGCCCGGTTCACCGGCCACGGCCTCACCAGGCAGCAACAGCGCAAGGACGAGCGGCACCGTCTGGTCAACGCGGTTGGCAAAGAATGACCAATACGGCCATGCCGCAAACAGTTGGGCAAACCATGCCCGCACTTCTGGAATGGCCTCAAGCTCGCGGGGATCGTCGTCGTAGCCGTGAAACACCAGCGTTACCGCACCTTCGGCGCTCATGGCGGAAGAACGGTCACTGGAGAGGCTTTTAAGCGCGCGCAGCACTGCCGATATGTCGCCAGCGGTGACTTCGGCAGAATCGCAAACGACAAACACCTGCTGGTCTTTGGCGGGGGAAAAACGGGCTGTGGGCATTGGGCTTCGATTAACGCGATTTTGTCAGAGGGAGGTCGATGGATTCAATGGCACGACAACATAAGCAAAGCAAAGCAAAAGACAAACCGGCTGTGATTAGTTCGAAAGCGCTGCATGTGACCCCCTTCAATTCTTTCTAAAAGATACAGCACCGGCACCACTTCATCTACTTCATCAAATCGTCCAGTGATTTAGCCGTGCGCTTGCGGCCAGCAATCCGCTCGGTTTCTGCCAGTGCGTTGTTATTGGCAAACATCGCGCCACGGCTGTTTTCGATAAACTTATATCTCATGCCTAAATTTCTACACCAAGCATCTGCGGCGCGGCGCTTGGCGTGTGTTTCCAGCCAGAACAAGAATCCTGCGCCTTTCGTCTCATGCAGCTCTTTCGAGCCATCTGCAAAAGTCACCAAGAAATCGGGCAGGTAGTTGCGCGGGATGAACCCGAAGATGCGATATGGAATGCGGATGCCGTGGTCTTTGGTCCAGCTCACCACGCCGCCCATCACTTCAAGTTCGCGCATATAGTCACGTTCTAAATGGCTGTCGTAGCTGCTTTGCCCGCGCGGGTTGCGCTTGAGTCCGGTCAACACGCCGCGCTTCGATCGGATCATCAAGCTGCCTCTAAAATGCCCAACACCACTTCCGGCCTGCAAAACTCTTCCGCGAGTTGCGGCCAGTGGAAATGAAGTTTGCGCAATGCTTGCTCATCGGCCTGTTCAAGCCCGCCCGAACAACGAATGTCAAACCGGGCTTCAATGATCCATTCCAGCGCGGCGCGCAGCCGCACAATTTCTTCTGCCGTTTCCATCTTGAAACACGCCACCAATGCCTGGCGCGGTTCGGTATTCAACTCCGACTGAAGCAGTTCGAGCAATTGCTGACGCGGCATAACCTTGAGCAATTCAGCATCGGTCTCATTCAATTCTTCAAAATTCAAGTCGCTGTCCGGCAGCTCATGCGCCGTCATCTCGGAGCCCAACTTATTGTGTTTGATGTTGGTGATTTTTTGCATCGCCGAGCTGAACTGAGTCTTGAACTCCAGCGATTGAAAATGGTTTTGCCAATTGGCCAGCGGTGTGATGCCTTCCCCTGTGTCGGGCAAGCTATTTATCAGCGCCTCCATATCCAATGGCGGCTTTTCGGTATCTGACTCCGCCTTTTCATCCGTTTCTTTCTGTTCCGGGTGTTCCAGAGGCAATTCGTCTATCACTTGGCCGTCCACCTCATCGCCCGGATTCAGCGGCTTGGCGTATTCCTGCGCAGACAACAACTCCCACAGCCAGCCATGGTTAAACGCCGGGTGGTCAGCCACAAACAGCGCATCACGCTCACTTGCAGGGCGAATACGCCGCAGGCCGCGTCCGATGATTTGCGGGCCATACACGGTATAAATCCGATCGCCCTTTTTCTGGTAGCTGAACTTGCGGAACAGACATATCACCGCGATATTGCGCACGTCCCAGCCCTCGCGCAACATGCTCACCGCAATCACCACCCGCACATTGCGGGTTTTGTTCCACAACTCCACGTCGGCTGCACTTAAACCTTCTGCGCTCTTGCGCCCCAGCAAAAACGCCTTCTTGTTCTCCAGTTCGTCTTGCTTGCTGTGAACCAGCAGCAATTCATCTATCTTGTAGCCGAAGGGTGCTTTTTGCAGCGTCTCATACACCTGCCATGCATCTTTTTGCGACAGTGCTACCACCAGCATCAGCGGCTCCCATGCACGCTTGCCGTCTATACCTTGCGGCACACATTTGCGCTGATAGTCCAGCGTGCTTTGCGCGATTTGCAGTTGCTGCCGCCGCGCATTTTTTGCCGTGACGAAACGCACTGCACCGCCGCGCTGTAGCTCGCGCTCAATTTGCTCCCACGGCATTTCCACCGCGTCCAGCGTCTTGATAAGCTGATTGCTGTCGTCCCATTCTTCGTACTGGAGCTTGACGCTTTCAATATCCGGTTTGGTGATGATGGGCTGCTTCACCACGCCGTCGCGGATGGCCTGTAGAACGTGGTACTCATAAATCGGCGGGTAGGTGTCGAGGTCTTGCTTGTCCAGCCTGAACGGAGTGGCGGTCAAGTCAATGCGCGCCACCGTCTTGCGGCGCAGCAGCTTGAGTACTTCCCGATATTGGTCGGCAGCGGCGTTGTGCGCCTCGTCGTTCAATATCACCAGATCGCCCACCGAGTCCGACAGCAATACCTCCAGCGCTTGCGATTGCCGCCCTTCATAAAGCTGGTGAATGTTGGCCACAATCACATTCGCGTCGCGGATGCTCATGGCATCGCTGGAGTCGCGCAACACCTTGCACACCAGCCGTTCGGGCGCTTTGGCGTAGCCGTTGGTGAAGAACGGGAACTCATTGAACGCATAAGCTGGATTTTTGACTTCAAAGTCCTCTTTCACCCGCTCGCGCACGATGGTGTTGGGTGTCAGAATCAAAAACGTCGTTTGCTCGCGCACCTGCCAAAAGTATGAAATCAATCCGGCCATGATGACCGTCTTGCCGCCGCCAGTCACGATGTCGAGCAGGCTGTCCCACTTTCCCAGCTTCTCCCCGTGAAATAGCACCTTGGTAATGGCGGTGTACTGGTGGAAGTACAGCGGTTTTTGCCAATCGTGGCCTTTGATATTCTCCAGATAACGCTTGGCCGCCGCCTGCGCGTGGGCAGTTTTCAGGTGCGGGAAATCCGGCTCTTCCAGCCATGCGCGGTAATCGAGTTCGGTTTGCGTCAACATCGTCAAGCCTGTCCTGAGCCTGTCGAAGCGGCCTGCCCTGTCAAGATGCGGGCTTTGCCGTCTTTCACTTCCACGCTTGCAGTGGCCGCAGCTTGCCCATCCAGATTGTCCTGCACGCGCGCGGCAACGGTATAAATTCCATCGCGGGGGAATTGATATTCGGCTTCCAGCACCGCCTCGAAATCGCCCGAACCCACTTTGGTGCGGTTGAGCGCATAAGCGCGGTTGGCAAAGCGTGCGCCGTCGTAGTCAAAGTCCCACTGGCAGTTAATCAGCTTGCCGCCCGCACCCAAAGCCCGCGCACCGTTCAGCACAAACTTCGCGCCGTCCTTACCTTGGCTGGCAATGCCCAAGACTCCCGCATAGGGCGCGCCGGTAAATGAAAGCAACTGGTTCAAGCGATTGAACTTCAGGTCAATGTTGCTCTCGCCCACATTGCGGAACACCTTTTGCCGGAAGCTCTCGCTGGAAAGCGAAACCAGATCAATCTGTATCTTTACGCCCTTATCATTCAGCGTCTTGATGGCCTTGCCCTTCCAGCCTTCAATGCCGGGATCAAAGCTCCAGCCGATTACCTGAATGATGCGCTCCTCGCCCTCGCCCAACTGTTTGGCGTATTGGCGCAAGGTTTCTTTCAACACACCTTCCACCTGCAGCAAGCCCACGCGGTCTTTCGGATCGCCGGGGCCGATACTCAACACCAGCTTGTTATTTGCCAGCCCGTGAATATGTTTCGCATCGCCGGTGAATACTTGCGCGCCGTAGAGCGTCAGAATGAACTTGGTGAACTCAGGTTGCGGGATGCCCGCAAACTTGTCTTGCGGGTAGCCGCCGACGTAACCGACTTGAATGTCGGCCACCGCTTCGCTAGATGTGCCCGGTAGATTGACCTGTCCCTTTTTAGTATTTGAAAGGTTGGTACTCGTAAGGTGTTCGGCGAGATCAATCATGCGCGTTTGCGTAACCGAGACTGCAACGCGGGAAATGTCGCTGCCGATAAAACGCCTTCCCAGCTTGAGTGCTACCGCACCTGTAGTGCCGCCACCCATGAAGAAATCCGCAACCACCTCCCCCTCGTTACTATTGGCTTTGATGATACGTTCGAGTAACTCTTCGGGCTTTTGGGTTGGGTATCCTAAACGCTCTTTCGCCTGAGAATGAATAAATGAAATTTTCCAAACATCCGTTTTATCCTTATCGTCTATTTCTTCAATCCCATCTATTTCCCAAACATCATGCATCGCAACTCCATCTTTTGGAGTGCTGACGTAATCGCCTTTCAGAGGTGAGGAGCGTTTGACGTAACCCTTACTATCAAAGCCTTCTTGCATAGATTTGGAATACCCTTGATATTGAACATTAAAGTTGTCAATCTTGCCTTTTCGAAAATGTAGAATGGTGTCGTGAAGCCTTTGAAAATGCTTTTTACCTGCCGTCCACCTGTTGTAGTAATACCAAATAATCTCACTTGCTAAATTGTCATATCCAAACACCTTGTCCATCTCGCACTTGATGTAATGCGAAGCGTGCCAGTCGCAATGCACGTAAATGCTGCCGGTGGATTTCAGCACCCGCTTCATCTCCCACAACCGCGCATTGAGCCAGCCCAGGTAGGAAAACATGCCGTCCTGAAAAATGTCGTTGAAGCTGCGCACCTCGTTGTCGTCGCCCCATATCTGTGTGTAGGTGCGATTGCTGAAAAACGGCGGGTCTATGTAAATCAAGTCCACGCTTTCGCTTGGCAGGCCGCGCAGCACGTAGAGGTTATCGCCCAGATACAGCTTGTGCTTCGGCAGCGCCGGGCTACCGAAACTGGCGTGGTCTTCGGGGTGCAGTCGTTGCGGGGGAAACAGTGCGGGCAATTCCAGCGCGGGGAACAGGTGGTTGAATTTGCTTTTGGCGTCGTAGCCAAACGGCGCCATCGTCGGGTTGGGCAACTGTGTGCCAGCGCGGGCGGCACGCTTGAGTTTTTCTGTTGAAAAAAACTGCTCTTGCTTGGGCAGGCTTATGTCTTCCGGTTTTTCGGCCATTATTGGTTTACCTTTGCATTAGCCGAGCGGCAAGGAACTTTGGGGTGGCAGGTCAAGCTCGGCGATGGTCTTGGCCTCGATACCAACGCGCTGTGCAGTTTTCCGCACACCCTCATCTTCCGCAATCACCAGGCCGACGCCATGCACTTTGGCAATGGCAATGATCTGCCTGTCAATCTTGATTTTTTGGTAGGGCTCAGTGCTGCCGTCGCGCTTGTCGCCACGGTTCAGGGCAGCCGCGTCGAGCAAGGCGCACTCGAATGCGGCCATGCGATCAAATGGTGCCACGTAAACCGCTGCTCTTTTTTCCAAGACAGCGAAGGCCGCCGTGCTGGCTTCTTCAGCGCGAACCAGAAACTCGGCCATTGCCGGGGTGGGGATGATGATGCGCCGTTTGTCACGTTGGGCTTCAAGCAGCAATTGATTCAAGCGTTCCTTGATGTCTGCCGGAGTTTTTTCACTGCACCATGCCACAAGGATATTGGCGTCTATCGCAATGGCAGTGTTATTACCTTGCGTCATGCATCAGCCCTTTGTCCTTCGATACCGCGCAGTTCCCGCCACAACGCCAATGGGTCAGGCTCGGTTGCCCAACCATTGCCGGGTATCGCCCGCAACTCATTGAAAATCTCAACGACGCCAGACTCATCAAGCACTTCAAAGCGATCCACAACACATTTTTTGGGGTCGGGCTTCCACCCCGCATCGGTGCGGTTCCATTGGCCGTGCGCATAGAGCCGCACGCTACCCGTGCGAAGGTGATGCCCAAGTTCGCGCCCTGTTTGAACACCTGCAACCAATTTGACGATGCGCCCGCCCCATTCCTTGAGCGTGATGTGCATCGTGTCATCTGCCCCCATGACACCGGTGATTTCGCCATCCACTTCGCCTGATTGCGATACCGAGTAAAGCGCCGACTCGTTCGCCGCGTGCAGCGTTACCACTATTTGCTGCTGGGGATTCAAGAACTCCGCCTTGGAGATGCCATCGTCAAGCATCATGGCCTCCAGGCGAAGCAGGTGCTTGCTGACCCCCGACTGCGTATCGCCACGCTGTGCGTCCAGCAACCGCTGGTCAACCTGGCTTTGTTTGTGCTCTGGGATTTTTGCGCACAGTAAGACGCAGCCTTCGTTCACTGACGAAAACACCGGTTGATTGTCTTTCCCCAAAATCAGCGCAAATTCTCTAAGGTAATCCGCCAATTTATCCAGCGGCATATCGTCAGGTTTGCGGTCATAAAGTTTCAGGGAGTAAATGCCAATTCCGTCCAAAAGCTATCCCTCCTTGCCGATGCTCATTGTCTCACTATTGATGCATCATACATAGAGGACGAGCGAAGCTACTCCATAATTCACGGTTACCCGTGTCAACAGGGTTGGCCTAGCAAATGCGCCGCCAAGCCGCCTTACCCGTGAAGTACGATGGATCTGAAAAGCGATCAACTGCTTGATCACAAATATCGACTGCTGAAATCCCAGGGCAAGGGCGGGTTCGGCGAAGTGTGGCTCGCACGGGATACTGTTCTGGGTGATCGCCATGTTGCCATCAAATTCCTGACAACTTCGAGCCTTGAGAAAGACAAGGAATTTCTGGTCGAAATGCGTGCGCTGGCCGGGTTGCACCTGCCAGGCATCGTGACTTTTCATCACCATTTCAGGCATCAAAAGCAGCTCGCTCTGGTCATGGAGTATTGCGCGGGGGGCAGCCTGACGCAGCGGCTGCGCGACAAGCGGCCTGATGACGCGGGGAGTTGGGTCAACCAAGTAGCGGAATGGACGCTACAGCTTTGCGACACGCTTGCCGCCGTGCACGCGCGGGGGCTGGTACACCACGACATAAAACCCTCCAATATCCTGTTGCGAGACGGTAAGGCCGTAATTGCCGACTTTGGCATCGTGAACACTACGGGTGGCACCGTGATCTACAGCTCGCCTGGCAAAGGCCTGGGCCTTGCCCGCCGGGACGATGCGCGTGAAGACATCTACGCCCTGGGCGTGACGCTGCTGGAATTGTTAAACCGTGAGCACCCCTGGATCAAGTTCACTGGCGATGTGCTCGAAGAGGCCAAGCGCCAACGTACATTGCCAACAGGACTCGACGAGCCAACGTGGCTGATTGAGATTGCGCTGAGGGCGATTCACCCGGAGACTGCGCTGCGCTTTCAAACTGCGTCCGATATGGCCGCCGCGCTGCGTGGCCGCAGTGTGCCGGTCAGCGTGGATCGCAATGCAATGAAGTCGCACAGGGCGGTGCTGGCCGGCGAGCAAGCACTGAAGCGCGGGAGCTGGCGCAAGGCGGAAAAAGCTGCGGCGGTGGCGCTACGACTTAGCCCACGTTTGCCAAGCGCCGTTTTGCTCGCAGGACGCATCAAACTCCTGCAACATCAAACCGATGCGGCCTATGACATTCTGAAAGATGCTGTGCATGGCCCCAGCGGCAACCTGATGGGTCTGGAGCTGGGCTGGCTTCATTTACAACGCGGCGAACTGCCAATGGCGTTGTCCACCCTGAGCGATGAGGTCGCGCGCAACCCACTGAATTTTGAAGCGCATTTCTTGCTTCTGGAGTGCTATTGGACGGTCAAACGATTTGATGAAATGAAGCGACTGGCTGATATTTTGCGTGAGGAAAAATGCGGCAACTGGGCCATCGAAAACGCGGCGCTGCTGGCGCGACTGGGGTTGCAGGAGTTGGAGCCTGAATGGCTGCAAAAGCAACTTGACCTTGCCAAGGGTAGCCCATTTTCGATCTATAACGCGCAAGTCGCATTGGCGGGTCCACAAGCGCTGGGGGGATGGGACTGCCTTTTGGAGAAGCTTTTATTTCAGGAGTGCCGCTTTGGTTTACCCGCCGCCCTTAAACCCGCGAACACGGTGGTGATTGAATACCGGGGCAACAAGATGTCGTTCGCCGACAAGCTGATCTCCATTGGCAAACTGACCGCGAATAGCTTGCCGATAGACGCGCCGTCCGCCAGTCGGCGGCACGCTGTGATCGTGAATATGGGCAACGAAGTTTGGCTGCACGACTTGCACAGCACGGTTGGGACATGGCTCGATGGCGTGCAGATTCATGGAAAGCGGCCTTTAATGGGCGTGCATGATGTGAGGGTTGGCAGCACTGCTCTGCGAGTGTGGTCACGGGAGGATTTGATTGCATGAGCGGATCGCTCTTTGTAGGTGAACCGGCGTTGGAATACACTTTGACTGATGGACGCGAACTACCCCGAGAGCGCAGAGCAGATTGGGCAACCTGATCCGCTGGCGCCGGACTATGTGGGGACCTACAGCCCACAAGCTGAGTACAGGATAGTCGTCGTTGCCGAAACCCTGTCTGCGCGTTAACCACGGCGGTTACAGGCGCAGGGGGATATGAATCTCAGTGCTACGCAGATGCTCAGTCAGTGCCGCGAGGGCGGCAAGCCACTACGACCCTGCGGCGCGCGACAGGAAGTTCCCACCTCCACCAGCGCGGTCATGCCGGGCACGCTGCCTGCTGAATGGCGCTGCGCGCTGCGGGTCAGCCCACCCAACATCACCGCTTTGCTATTGCGTGAGTCTGTAGCTTCGGTCAGTGGCCAATGCGGCGTACCGCAATGGCCAGGCAGCACCAGGCCACGGCTCGCTGACGCATCGCCACCAGCGGCCAGCTTGCGCGGCCTGGGACGTGTGACAAGCAGCAGCGCGGTCATGTACCGCCGCCATTCGCTGCACTTTTGTGGCCGCCGCGCCTGCCCGCTCGATTTCTGCTGGAAGGTTATGGCTTTGGCTGACTGCCCTGTCACACCAGCAACGCAGACCCATCGAGCAGCGCGGTCAGACACTCTGGCCAGTCGTTCGCTCTTGTCAGCGGCACATCACCGCTTTCGGTTTGCCAGCAGGGTGGTTCAGTCAGTGCGCACAGCTCGGCTTCGCTATGCGCAAGTGCTGGGGGAGGTACATCGCCAGTGCTCCGCAAGTGTCAGTCAGTTGACCAATTGCACAACCCTGCGGCGCGCGACGGCCAGTGCTCACGGTCACCAGCGCGGCCATGCCCGGAACGCTGCCCTTTATTTGAGCTGCGCTGCGCGCTGACGGGCAACGTACCAGGCATCACCGCTTTGTTTTGATCGATGTTCTGTTGGCTTAGTCAGTGCGCGCGGCTCGGCTTCGCCCCGCGCAGTCTGCACGCCTCGGCTCGCTTGCGCATCGTGCTGGAACTGCCGTAGCCTGCGGCTCGGCCTGGCAGCCGTGGTGT
>JAYWCQ010000286.1:0-6043 GCA_043780435.1 Polaromonas sp. | reverse complement strand
GTCGCGCACAAACTGCTCCATGCCCCACTCTTTGATAAAGCCGTGGCCGCCAAACACCTGCATGCAGGCGTTGGTGGAGATATGGCCGTTGTCGGTGATGAAGGCTTTGACGATGGGCGTCAACAGCGACAACATCTCATCGCTGTCTTTGCGGGTTTTTTCGTCGGAGTGGTAATGCGCTTTGTCCAACAGCACGGCGCAGAATAAGGACAGCGCACGGCCACCTTCGGCGTAGGCCTTGGCGGTCAACAGCATTTTGCGCACATCAGGGTGCACGATGATGGGGTCTGCCGGCTTGTCTTTGGCCTTAGCGCCAGAGAGCGAGCGCATCTGGATGCGGTCTTTGGCATACGCCAACGCGTTTTGGTACGCCACTTCGGTCAAGCCGAGTGACTGGTTGCCCACGCCCAGGCGTGCCGCATTCATCATCACAAACATGCCCTGCATGCCCTTGTTCGGCTGGCCGACCAGGGTGCCGTAGGCGTTGTCGATGACGATTTGCGCCGTCGCATTGCCGTGGATGCCCATTTTGTGCTCCAGGCCACCGCAATAGATACCATTGCGCTCACCCACCGAACCATCCGCCTTGACCATGAACTTCGGCACGATGAACAAACTCACCCCCTTGATGCCCGGTGGGGCGTCCGGCAGACGTGCCAGCACGAGGTGGATGATGTTGTCAGTCATGTCGTGCTCACCCGCGCTGATGAAAATCTTGTTGCCAGTGATGCGGTAGCTGCCATCCGGCTGCGGCTCAGCCTTGGTGCGCATCAGGCCTAAGTCCGTACCGCAATGTGGCTCTGTCAAGCACATGGTGCCCGTCCATTCGCCACTGGTCATTTTGTGCAGATAGGTTTTCTTTTGCTCATCGGTGCCGTGTGTGTGCAGGGCTGCGTGCGCACCGTGCGTCAGGCCGGGGTACATGGTCCACGCTTGGTTGGCCGAGTTCATCATCTCGTAAAAGCACTGATTCACCACCAGCGGCAGGCCTTGGCCACCGAATTCTGGGTCACCGCTCAGCGCCGCCCAGCCACCTTCGACGTATTTGCCATACGCTTCCTTGAAGCCTGTTGGTGTGGTGACGGCATGCGTCACCTTGTCGTAAGTGCAGCCTTCTTCATCACCACTGATGTTGAGCGGGAAAATCACCTCAGATGCAAACTTGCCGCCTTCTTCCAAAATCGCGTTGACGGTGTCCACATCAATGTCGGCATGGCGGGGGATAGTTTTTAGGTCGGCGGTGACGTTCAGCAGCTCGTGCATCACAAATTGCATATCGCGCAGGGGAGGGGTGTAAGTTGGCATAGCGGTAGCTCCTTGAATGGCATTAAAAAGATTAAAAATAAAAAATATGGGGAAATCTTGTCTAAAAATGCTTAAATTAGCTTGATGGGTGGGTTTTTACGTGGACTTAACCCCGTGTCTTGCCAAAATGTGGTTAAACCCAGCCATCGTACGGTCAGCCGAACCCGCATCTTTCAAAAACCGTGCCTCGTAATGCAGCGCCAAAATCAGACCGTGCAGTTCAAAAGCAATCTGTTGTTCGTCAGCATCTGCCGGTAAGTGCCCCATTTCACGCGCCTGCACAATGGCGCGGCGCACGGCGGTCAGCCAGGTTTTGACCGAGCTGGCCAGCGCATCGCGCACCGGGCCGGGTCGGTCGTCAAACTCCGCCGCCCCGCTGATGAAAATACAGCCCGCCTGCACCTCCCCCACCATCAGCCGCATCCAGTTGTCAAACATCACACGCACCCGTGGCAGCCCGCGCGGGGCGGCCAGCGCGGGGTAAAACACCTCTTGCTCAAACTGGTTGAAATACTCGCGCACCACAGAAATCTGCAGCTCCTCGCGCGAGCCAAAGTGCGCAAATACACCCGACTTGCTCATCTGCGTCACCTCCGCCACCACGCCAATGCTCAAGCCTTCCAGCCCCAGGTGCGTCGCCAGCCCCATGGCCGCATCCACAATCGCAGCCTTGGTTTGCTGCCCCTTCAACATGGCGCGGCTCTCTGTCGCAGAGGCTGATTCAGCAGTCACAGCAGAGGCAGTACGGCGCAACGGTAGCTTGGTGATTGGGGTCATATAAATTCGATAAATAATTCGGTTAAAAATAAAACGAACGGTCGTGCTATTTTGCATGATTGTAGGGCAAATGGTGGAAATTCGTCCGTTTTAGAGTGTAATTTCTAAGGTGGGGGCGGGTTACAGCATTGCCGCCTGTATTTGCTATATTTTAAGAAGCAGCTCAGGCTTATATTATGTCACCTACAGCCATATTTTGCATAAAAATGGAGTTATCATGTTTGCTGACCTCAGAGCCCATGCATGGGCCTATCCAGCCTTAAGCGTTGTGCACATCCTGGGCATTGGCCTGTTGCTGGGCAACCTTACGATGTTGGAGTTGCGGGTGTTTGGCAAAGGTCTCAACTTGCCCGTGAAAGACTTGGCCAGGCTCAGCCTAAGCCTGGTGGCGCTAGGGTTTTGTATGGCGGCTGCGTCAGGCCTGCTGATGTTTGCCACCCAAGCGGCGGAACTATTGGCAAACCGTGCATTCTTAATCAAAATGCTGCTTTTAAGCGCGCTGGCTTGCAATGCGGCGTGGTTTCACGGGCGCGGCTCGTTGAACAAGCTTGACGTTTTGGCCAAACTGCAAATGCTGGCCTCAACGCTGATGTGGATCGCGGTGGTCGCTGGATTGCGTTTTAAGGAAAAATATTAAGAAAAAAGCCATGCATCGTCGTCCCTTCCTGCTCGCCGGCACACTGTTGCCCCTGTCGCTCACCATCAGCAGCGCTGCCCATGCCCACCACGGCTGGAGCAGTTTTGACCAAGACCGCCCACTTTACCTAGAAGGCAAAGTGCGCAGCGTCAAATGGCAAAACCCCCATGTCGAATTGGCCTTAGACATCGCCCCTGGCTTGAAATTACCAGCAGACTTGGCCAGTCGCCCGCTGCCAGCACAAATCGCCCCCGTAGACGGCGCAGCGCTGCTGTCTAAAGCGGTCACACCCAAACGCAGCGATAAAGTCTGGGAAATCGAGCTGGCGCCGTTGACGCGGGTTCAAGCCTGGAAAGTGCCCGAAATCAAGCCAGGCATGGCCGTGGCCTTGCTGGGCTTTACCTTCAAAGATGAAAAGGGCGAGGCTATTTTGCGCGCTGAGTACGTGTGGCTCAACGGCATGACGTATGCGCTACGCTCCAATCCAACTTAGTTAAGCCCGCTTAGCCAGTTGCCCTAAGCCACCAACGCCAACGCCCCCCAATCCCCCACCTGGTTCCCCAAACCCGCTGGCACCAGCTCGCAAGTCGCTGTCAACGCTGGCATTTTGCCTTTGATGACGGCTTGGAGTTTGGGTAACAAGTACTCACGGTGGTGCCAAAAGACGCTGCCGCCTAGGCTGATGCGTTCTAAGTCCAAAGTGACGATCAGGTTGTACAAAGCGCGCCCCATATCTTCGCACAGAGCATTAATGATGGTTGTAGCAAGCACATTTCCTGCCTGAGAAGCTATTAAAAGTGTAGCAGAATCGCTAAACCCTTGATCCGAAAAACGCCGTGGAATGGCGTTGCCGGCGACCAAGGCTTCCAAATCGCCGATATTGCCGCAACCACACAAGGCGTCGTTGTTGGTGCTCACAAACATGTGCCCGGCATGGCCGGCGTTGCCGTTTTTGCCGCGCAGCACGTGGCCGTCAACGCACAGCCCTGTGCCAATGCCGGTGCTCCAGGTCACATAGGCGCAGCTGGCCAGCGGTTTGCCGTTGTGTTGCAGCACGCCCCAGCGGCGCTCGGCTTCAAGTGCGCCAATGCCGTCGTTTTCCACCCGAATCTGGCGCACATGGGGGAAGTGGGCGCGCAGCGGGGTTTCTAACAGGGCGGTTTGCCAGTTATTCGGTAAACCCCGCGCTTTGCCCGCCATGCCGCCGCAAATATTGGGGGCAGCCAGCTCGACCATGCCTTTGTTCAACACAAAAGGCCCACAGCTGGAGACGCCAACGCCATCAATATCTTGTTCTTTGAAGCCGGCCTCAGCGCAGCTTTCACCAATCATGCGGATGATTTGCAATGCCAAAGCGTCGTTTTTGCCCTCTTTGGCCGTCGGTTCAACGCGTTTGGCGTGCAAACCAGCGCTGTTGGCCAGCGTCACGGCCACTTTGGTGCCGCCCAAATCTACGCAGGCTTTCAAGCCTGTCAGGGCGGTAAAAACGGAAGAGGACGGGGCGAAGTCAGTCATAAAACCTGTCGTGGACGTTTTGAAGGGGGCAAAAAAGCTTGTCTCTATTTATACAGCAAAGCGATGGCTAAATACAACGCAGTCGCCAAAAGAACCATGTAGGTAACTGGGATACGCCGCACTTTGCCAAACGCGCGAAATGTCAAATTACTGCTCAATTTGGTCCAACCCAGTTTTTCCAGCCACGGCAAACGCATGGAAAACAGCCAGCTGACGAACAGCACGGCAAGGATGGCGAAGAAAACCCAGCGCAGCATCATATTAAGTACCTCACAAAGTGTGCGTCCGGTCACCCGCGCTGAAACCCAGCGCATCCCACGGCTCGCCGGTGCAAAAGCCAATCACTTTGAACAATTCGCCCATTTCATGCTCGTTGATGAGTTTCAGGGCGTTGGCTCGATTCGGCAAATCCGCGTCTTCCAAAGCCACATGCAAACCGCAGTTCAGCAAAAACCGCCCTTGGCTGGTGTAGCCCAGCGCGTTCAATCCTTCATCCTGTGCCGCCACAGCCACGCCGGTGAAGTTGACGTGCGCGGTGATGTCTTTGCGCCCCACTTGCGCCAGCGGGTCGCCATCGGCCAGGTGGCCTTGGTGGCACATGACAGTGCCCATGTGGCGCTGCGGGTGGAAGTATTCAGCCTCGGGAAAGCCATAGTCGATGAAAAATGCGGCACCACCGTGCTGACTTGCGCATAATTTATGCGCCAGCGTCCGCATAAACGCCTCGGCTTGGGGGTGAATTTCGGTCAAATAGTCGTGCTCGCCCAAGATGTCTAGCGGCGGGCGCAGCTCGGTAGTGCGATCTTGCCAATCAAATTCCTGCTCTGGTGTAACAATCACGCCGCGTTCGTACCAGTTGCCCTTCACACGTGCCAGCAGCTTCACCGGCATCGCATCCAGCACCTCGTTGCCCACCACCACGCCTTGCATCGTGTCCGGCAGTTCGTTCGCCCAATGAACTTTGTCGCCAAACATCATTAGCGTTTCTTGCTGGCGCTGGCGCAGCGCACCGGACAAATCAACAATCGTGTAGCGGGTGACGGCCTGTCCCATTTGCTCTAAAGCGCCCAACAGTTGTTTGGCTAGAGCGCCGGAGCCTGCGCCAAACTCCCAAATTTCAGAAGTTTGCGTCTGTTGCAGCGCTTGGGCGATTTGCTTGGCTAGGGTTTGGCCGAAAAGCGGGGTGAGCTCAGGTGCTGTGACGAAATCACTGCCAGAGGCCTCGTCTTTGCTCGGGAAAAGCCCAAATTTACGCAAATCATTGGCGTAGTAGCCCAAGCTAGGTGCGTACAGCGCCAGTGCCATGAAACGGTCAAACGGCAGCCAGCCACCGTTGGCTTGGAGGGTGGTTTCAATCTGGCTTTGCAGAACGAAAGCCGCAGAAGTGGCGGAAGTGGAGGGCATCGTTAAAATGGGTCTAATTCTCAAAAATCTTTTTAAATCAAGCGATATTGTCCTGCATGTCTTCCTTTCATCACCAACCTGTCGTTTTAATCACGGGCGCAGCCAAGCGGCTGGGGCGCGAGATCGCGTTGACGCTGGCAAAACACGGTTGGCGGGTGGCGTTGCATTATCGGTCTAGCGAGCAAGATGCTATTAATACAATAGCAGACTTGACAATAAATACAACGGCTAGAGTCGTAAATAAGGGTGTAGATAGCCTAAATCACACAAATCACGCCAAATTCCAGTGTGATTTGAGCGAAGAATCAGCCGTTCGCGCTTTGCTGCCGCAGGTGATTGCCCACTTCGGCCGCGTCGATGCCGTGGTGAACAACGCAGCGATTTTTGAGCACGATGCCGCCGCGA
>JAYWCQ010000285.1:0-10585 GCA_043780435.1 Polaromonas sp. | reverse complement strand
GGTGCCTTTGGGTGCCATGTGGGGCAATGATCCGGACGTGGCGAGTCGATATCCGGCCAAACTGGCTTTGAAAGAGACCTGGATCAACCGCGCCGGTTCGGCCCCCTTCGCCTTTGAACAATTGGGCTGGGAGGGGCGCTTGTCGGGCCCGATTGATGTTTCCAAGCGGCATAAAGTGATCTACACCGACGGCATGCTGCCCAAGCCGGAGCAGCGCGCCTCATCCTGCATGAGCTGCCACGGCACCGCGCAATACCCGTTTGTGGCCAATTTGTACCCCTCCCCCAACCGCACTTTTCCGCGTGACGGCAGCACCTTTTTGATGTACCCGCCTAGCTCACCAGATTGGAACAAGTGGTTTCAAAACCGCAGCGGCAAACAGCCACAGAATGCGGGTGCTGGGGCGGTGGCGCTGGACTACGACATGCTGGTCATGTTCGCCCTGGGTGCTTTTGATGCCGCCGCCGGCTCAGACCGCTATTTGCAAAAAGACCGAATTCGGGCGCATTGATTTTTTCTGGAAATTTATTCGGAGTTCATTCACTATGTTTTGTATCAAATGCGGTGTTAAAGCCGGCGCTGAGAGCAAATTTTGTGGCAATTGCGGCACGCTTTTGCCACGCCTGGAGGATGCCCAAACCCTGACCGCCGCCGACACGCCCAGAGCCGAATATGACATTTCGCGCCGGCAGATGACGGTGTTGTTCTGTGACCTGGTCGGCTCCACCACCTTGGCCGAAAAAATGGATGCCGAAGATCTGTTCGATGCCCTGGCGGCCTACCACAACCTGGTGAAGCGCATCGCAATACGCTTTAACGGCCACGTGGCCAAAATCGTCGGTGATGGGGTAGACCTGTATTTTGGCTACCCGATCGCGGGCGAGGACGATGCCGTCCAGGCCATCCACGCCGCGCTGGCGATTGTGGACGAGATCAAGGATTTGAAAACCGCGGAAGGCAAGACATTGGGTTTGCAAGTCCGAATCGGTTTGGCGACCGGTCGCGTCACGGTGGGCATGCTGGATACCATGTCGATTGCAGGAGCCACGCCGAATTTGGCCGCGCGCATTCAGGCCGAGGCGCAGCCTGGCCAGGTGGCCATCGCCCCGAGCACGCGGCGTATTGCGGGCGCACAATTTGCCTGCCAGGACCTGGGTTCGTTCATGCTCAAGGGATTCTCGGACGAGGTCCATATCAGCGCCGTGACCGCCGCCTTGGGGCAGAACAGCCGCTCGGCCTGGCGCGGACGCGACAATTCCCTGCCTATGGTCGGGCGCGATACGGAGTTGGCGCAGCTAGATGGCTGCTGGCAGCACGCTAAGGCCACCCACGGCGTCGGTGCGCTGTTATTGGCCGAGGCCGGCATGGGCAAGTCGCGTTTGGGCACGGCATTTGCCGACAGCCTGCACGACGAGCCGCATTTGACGGTGCGCTTGCAATGTTCGCCGTTTCATACCAACAGCGTGTTGTACCCGTTTGTGCAGCATTTGATCAATGCATCTGGCTTTACGCGGCATGACTCCGTTTTGACGCAAGTTGAGAAGCTGGAAGGGCAAATGGCCATCGCAGGCATCACCCAGGCGAAGGATTTGGCGCTGATGGCGGCCTTGCTCGACATCAAGATCGAAAACCGCTACCCAGCCCTGGAAATGCCGCCACCGGCCAAGCTGGCGATGACCGAAGAGGTGCTGCTGCGCTACTTTGCGGAGCTGGTGCGCCAGGTGCCCATCAGTTCGACCGAGTCAGTGTTTTCCCACTATTTCAAACACATCTCGAAAAAGAAGCCCTTGCTGCTGCTGTTTGATGACCTGCATTGGATCGACCCCAGCTCGCTGGAACTGCTGGACAAGCTGTTGGGCAGTGAGCAATTGCCCAACACCCTGGTGCTGATGACCGCGCGTCCCGGCTTCACGCACAGTTTTCAGTCGGACGCGCAAGTTGCTCGTATTGAATTGCAAAAACTCAGCGACACTGCGGCGCGCCTGATGGTGCGCCATTTATGCAGCACCATGGCCTTGCCTGACTCTGCGGTGGATCTGATTTTGCAAAAAACCGACGGCATTCCGCTGTACATCGAAGAGTTGACACGGATGGTGCAGGATGCTCAAAACATGCCAGCCGCCGGCGTTTTAGGGGCTATGGGCAGCGTCGCTTTTGGCGTGCCCGACACCTTGCTTGACTTGCTGATGGAGCGGCTGGATCGTTTGGGCACCGCAAAAAAGCTGGCGCAAGTCGCCGCCGTCCTCGGGCAGGCGTTTTCGAAGGATTTGCTGGCTGCAGTGGCGCAGACTGATACCGCCAGTTTTTCGGCAGATTTGGCCACCGTGCTGGAATCCGGCCTGTTGCTGTGGGCGGGCGAGGACCAACTCCGGTTCAAGCACGCCCTGGTGGAAAATACGGCCTATGACTCGATTTTATTGAAAACCCGTGTGGCTTTGCATGGCCGGGTGGTTGAATGCCTGCAGGGCGAGTTTGCCGTGCTGGCGCAAGGGTCACCGGAGTTGCTAGCGCACCACTTGGCGCGTGCCAACCGCGCGCTGGAGGCCAGCCGCTACCTGCTGCAAGCGGGCATCCAGTCGCTGCAAAACGGCGCACCGCGCGAGGCGGCCGAGCATTTGAAGGAAGGCCTGGTCGCCCTCAAAGAGGTAGAGGCGGGTCCGTCCAAGTCAGAGGCCGAGCTGGGTTTGCTGTCCGTTCTGGGCCCCACCACCATGGTATTGATGGGGCCGGGCAGCGCCCCCTTTGGTGACGTGCAAAAGCGTGCGTTTGCACTGTGCCATGAGCTGCCGGGCAAGCCGCGCCAGTTCCCCATCACCTATGGGCTGTGTTTGTACCATTGGGGCAGGGCGGAGTTTGAGATTGCAGAACCGCTGGCCAGACAGTTGCTGGATACGGCCCACACCCTGAGCAGCAGCGAGATCGCAGCGGCTGGCGGCAACCCCGACGAAGCCGTGATGGCCGCCAGCAACATAAACGGTATGATTGCATTCCACCTGGGCGAGTCGGAGCAGGCACGCGCGCACCTGCAGCGCTCGGTAGATTTGTACCAGCCTGAGCGCGATGCAGCCCTGTACCCCGTCTACATGATGGATTTTGGCGTCTTTGGCCGCTTCTATTTGGCGCTGGCTTGTTTTGCCTGCGGCGATGCCGATGTGGCACGCCAGCACGCGTTGGACGCATTGTCTCTGGCGCAAAAGCTGAACCAGCCGCATTCGATGGGATTTTCACTGTTGGCGAACATGAACATCGCGGCGATGCGCAACGATCACCAAATGGCACGGCAATTTGCCGAGCAATGCGTCGGCTTTTCGTCGCAATTTGGCTTTCCTGAGTTTATCGGCATAGGTCGCATCGTGCGAGGCTGGGCCACCGCCCAATTGGGTCAGGCTGCTGCGGGTTTGGAGGATCTGGAAGCGGGTCTGGCGATGTGGCAGATGACGGGGTTTGAAAACTGGCAATCGTGGTTCACCTGCCTGAAGGCTGATGTACTGGCACTTTTAGGCCGACAAAGCCAAGCACGGACCGAGATCGGCGCGCAGCTGCTGCGGATTGAAGGCAACAGCGAGATGCAGTTCAAAGCGCAGCTTTTGCGGCAACTTGTGACGCTGTAAGCGGCGAGACAACGAAGCCCAAGCCAAAACCAAAACTCGCCGATTATGTTGAAAATATTGTTTTCTGCGCTTGAAGCGCTTAGCAGCGCCGTGCCCATCGGTTTGGGGGCAATCGTCTGGATCGGCTACAAAATTGGCCCCGAGATGATTGCGCCCATGATCTTTGCGCTGTTTTGTGGGATTGCAATCACCAATTTATTGAGTTCTTTTTCAAAACGTCCTTTGGCTTTTTCAGCGCGATTTTTTGAGATTTCTCTGTTGGTGGGGTTCATTGATAGCTTTGCCCCCAAGCTGATCGGTTGGGGTTTGGTGGATTCACCTTCAGTGCGGCTGACGCTGGTCATCGCCGTCTGCATCATCGCCGCTTTGTTCCAGCCTTTCTTTTACCTCATGCGGCTGCAGCGTTTGACGCGATTTATTCCGGCACCAGTATTTTCCGGTTTTTTGAATGCCATCGCTTTGATTTTGGTGATCAGTCAAGTCAAACAAATCATAGCGCTGGTGCAGCATCAACCTACATTGTGGGTGCCTTCACAAGTTATTGCTCCCGCTTGTTTTGTCTTGGCGTTTGTCGTGAAGTTGCGCAAGCCGCATTTGCCAGCCGGAATTTTGGCTTTGGCAGCCGCCAGCGCGATTGCTTTTGGGTTAGGTTTGATGGGGCATCCCATGCCCAATATCATGTCTTCCACGTTGCAGTGGGCTTTGCCCATGGCTTGGTTTGATGGGCGGGTGTTTGATGCTGCGTCACCCGCATTGACAGCCATCCTCATGGAGGTTGTTGTTACTGGTTTTTTACTGGCAGTCGTTATCTTTTTGAATACCAATGTTGCTGCTGAAATTATTTCGCAGGCGGATGACAAACCCGAACCGCGCATGAAAGACACCCTTTGGATTTCTGCAGGCCAAGTCATCAGCGCTTGCTTGGGTGCCGTTCCTATGAGTGGCTCACCAGCCAGCACGTTGGCGGCCATGCGTTCTGGGGGTGAAATCACCGGCACGATTTTGCGCTTATTGGCCGTTTTGGTGCTGCTGTTTTATGCATTGGGATTCATGGCATGGGTGCCGCAATCGGCCATGATTGGCTTGCTCATATTTGAAGCCAGCTGTATGTATGACAAGAGTAGCAGCCTGGGTATTTGGCGTTTTCTTGCCATGCCCCGTGCGCGTCGTGCCATGAGCGCATTGCAGCGTGAGGATCTGTTGATTGTGGCGCTGGTCACCTTGATGGGGGTATTCGTCAACATGGTGGCAGCCTTGCTGTCAGGCATGATTTTGGGTTTGGTTTTGTTTGCCAAACGCAACGCTAAGAGTCCGATCAAAGATGTACGGACGGCGCAAACGCTGCGCTCCAACTGCGAACGTTCGTGGCAGGACACGCAATGGCTTGACCAGCACGGCACCCGTATCCAGTGTGTGCGGTTGCAAGGCGCTCTTTATTTCGGTGTGGCACGCACATTGCGCGCCGAGTTGAATGCTTTGTTACCACATGCGCAGTGGTTGGTGATTGACTGGCGCGCCGTGGTTTCACAAGATACCACGCTATTGCGTATGTTTGAGCGGTTTGAGCAGATGGCGCACAAGCAAGGCGTGCAGGTGGTGCATTGTGCGCACATTGATGACAAGGCTTCTTACCTTGATGTGGACCGTGCGATGGAGTATTGTGAAAATCAATTGATCACTTCCCTGAATCAAACGGAAAATTCGTCAGTTCAAAGCACCTTGCAAAGCAGTGTTTTTTTCGACGGCTTGGACAGCGAAGCGCATCGCCTCATGAGTGACTGCTTTGAGAACCGACCTTACGAAACTGGCGCAACAATATTTAAAAACGGGGAATTATCGCGAGACCTGCACCTTATCACTGAGGGGCGCGCAGATGTGATGATCGCAGCGGGCAAGATTCGGGTTGCCAGTGTTTGCGCAGGCTCAATTTTGGGCGAAATGGGTTTTTTAGATGGCTCACCACGGGCTGCTACGGTCGTTGCCACAGAGGTCATGTCTTCGCAGGTTTTAAGCCGTGAACGCTTTGAGACCTTGAGTATGCTTCGCCCTGATATCACGCAAAAAGTATTGCAAAACCTCTGTGCCGAATTGGCAAAACGTTTGCGTTCGATTCACACGCAGTTGGCACGGGAACGGCAATAAAAGTTATATTGCCGTCAACCGCCGCGTCAGCTCCGCCGCGCCTATCTCACAGCAGCCGCTGGCGTTTTGACCTGACCACAAAGGCGAAAAGTCTGAGCTGCCGATTTTTTCAGCGGCAGCCCGCAGCGAGGCAATCGCACCCGTAGCCAGAGGAAACTCAGGTGCTTGGCTGGAAATGGCGCCCAAATCCCGCATCAAACGGTTCACAATCCCCCGTGCTGGGCGGCCGGTGAAAAGGTTGGTCAAGGCGGTATGCGCTGCGGCAGGGCTTTTCAGTGCTGCACGATGGATTGGACTGGTTGTTGCCTCATCACACAGCAAATAAGCCGTGCCGACTTGCACAGCAGCTGCGCCCAATGCCATTGCCGCAGCAACGCCCGCAGCATCCGCAATGCCGCCTGCAGCAATCACCGGAATCTTCACCGCTTTGACGATCTGTGGCAGCAGGGCGAAGGTACCAAGTTGCCGTGTCAAAGCATGGCCAGATTCAATGTTTAGAAAATGCCCTCTGTGGCCGCCGGCTTCTAAGCCTTGGGCAATCACCGCGTCCACACCTTGCGACACCAGACACAGCGCTTCTTCCACCGTGGTGGCAGAGGAGATGATTTTGCCGCCCCAACTGCGAACTCTGGCAAGCAAATCAGCCGAGGGTAGTCCGAAATGGAAGCTAACGACAGCTGGCTTGAACGCTTCCAGCACCTCGGAAGCTTCATGGGTAAACGGTGCACGGCCTGGGCCGGCCGGGATGTTGATTGCGTCTAAACCCAACTCTTCGTAATACTGTTTTAAGGCAGCTCGCCAGATGGCTTCACGGGCTTCGCTGAAGGTGGGCGGGGTGTGGCAGAAGAAGTTGACGTTGTACGGTTTGTCGGTTTTAGCGCTGAGTTGCGTCAATTCCGATTTTAAAACTCCCATACTCAGCATTGCCGCCGGCAACGAACCCAAACCGCCCGCGTTTGATACGGCTACCGCTAAACGGTGGTCTTGCACGCCCGCCATGGGCGCTTGGATGAGGGGAAATTGTGTTTTAAATAGGACTTGAAAGCGTTCTTGATTCGTGTTCATTTGCCAATATTACAGCTATTTCAAGCGGTCGGCGGCTCCGCTGCAAACTGTTTGGGGTCATAAAAAAACTGTTCCTGCGCGATGTGCTCGCCTTCCCAGCGCTGGTAGGCCAGCTCTTCGATGCGGCGCACCGAGCCATCGTTGCCGGTGAACTCAAAAATCCAGCGAATCACCACAAACTCGTCATGCTGAAACACGGGGCGCACGCACCATGACTGCACAGACGCGACCCGCGCTAGTGCTTGTTGCTCATGCGCGACCAGCACGTCGCGCCCCACGCGTGGCGGCTCGTTGTTCTCTTGCATGGAGGCAGCTGCCGTGTAAAACTCCTCAATCGCTTCGACGTGTTTGTTGTGCTCAACACGGGTTATGAACCGCTCCAGGGTGGAAAGTAATGGCATGTTGGCCTCCTTTGTTGTGATTGTTTGAAGCCGCTTGGCTGGTTTGCAATGGCTTATCACTCACTGTAATACAAGATGGCTGCAATGCATAGACCAACACGCGGCGCGGCTGGGTGGTGGCGAAGACGCCGCATGCGTACAGAGAATGTCAAATTAAATACTGTCAATCTTATTTCCCGTCAAGATTTGCCCAAGCTTGAGCTTTTGTGCAGCTTTGAAGCCCGCTGCCCGCACGCTGAGTTTTACTGTGGCGGCGAACGAGTTGTTTTTGACGCAATCTGCCGTCAGCCGGCAAATTCAACAACTTGAAGCGAGCGTAGGCACGGATTTGTTTGCGCGCCAGCACCGCGCCTTGGCATTGACCGACGCTGGCCGCACCCTGCAGCGTGCTGTGGGGGACAGTTTGGAGCGCCTGCGTGACGCGACTTTGGTCATCCGCGCCAGCTTGCAGTCTGCAACGCCTGTGCGCCAAGTGGCGGTGACGTGCACACCCGGTTTTGCCTCGCTGTGGCTGATTCCACGGCTGGCGCGCTTCACCGCCAACCATCCGCAGGTGGATGTGCGCATTTCTGCCACATTGGATGTGCTGGACCTTGACCACAGCCAGCTTGACTTTGCCATCCGCTTTTGCCCCACCACCACGGGCGAGGGCGCGCCATTGTTTGAGGAAACGCTACTGCCCGTTTGCGCCCCCTCGATGCTATAAAACTCCGTCAATCCGCTGCGCACGCCCGCAGACTTGGTAAACCACACGCTGCTGATCGTTGACAACCCCGGCAATAACCCTGCTGGCACGCCGCTCACCGTGGAGTGGGAGCCGTGGCTCAAAGTCATGGGTTTGCAAGAAGTGCGTACCAAAAATACCCTGCGCTTCACCAGCTACGCCGATTCCATCAGCGCAGCCATGGCGGAGAAGAGTGTGCCGATAGGGCGCTTTCCTCTGTTGGATGACATGCCGCGTGACAAGCACTTGGTCACGCCCTTCAAAGGGGCGGCGGCTTCACACCGTGGTTACTATTTAGCGATGGGTGCACGCGCAGCCATCAACCCTGAAGCGCAAGATTTTCCCGCATGGTTGCGTGCAGAGGCGAAGCAGGTCAATGAATAAGCTCAACCACTGAGTACGGTGGCCTCATAGATATTCAATGGCGCTTCTGATTCAGCCAACTCTTTGATATGGCTGGCAAACGCCAGGCATTCAGGCACTTTGAAATGCGTCTTCAACGCCGCCATGTCGCGCCACTCTTCTACAAACACTAGGCGATTCGAGTTTTCCGCATCGATGTTGACTGAAAACATCAAACAACCGTCTTCTAAACGCGAGCGCTGCACATGCACCAAACTTAGCGCCAAAGCGTTGTCGCGTTGGCCTTCTTTGGCGATAAAACTTACTATGACTACGATCATTTTTTGAAATTCCTTACTTGCCATCTTACATCTAAGCTCACTTAACCCAGGAATACGTTAAAAGTTTGACGCAATCGTTAAGGTCAGTGATCCACGTCGCAAGGTAAGATACTTTGCATGAATCGTTCAAATTCTATTTTTTTGACCAAGCTAAGCTGGCTGTTGCCAGGCTTGGTGGCATCTGTTCAACCCGGTTTGGAAACGGCAGGTGAAGCTGCGCCAGAGCAACGCTTGACAGTGCTGTACCCACATATATTGGTTGTTTAGCGGCGTGACAGAAAGTCCGCATAATGGGAACGCTATGGAGTACGGGAAATAGGGGTAAGATCAGACTAAAACATGCCAAAATATGCATGTAGCTATCGTATTTATTGCCCAAGTTGCTATTAAAAGTATAGTGATTATTTGTCTTTTAAAGTGCTTCGATACTTCAGCAGCTCCGCTGTAAACCAAGGAGCGCTGCGCTGCACCACGTTGTCTGCGCACTTGATCTGGTAGGCTTTGTTGCTGAAACTGCTTTCAGTCGCCGCCCGATCAATGAACTTTTCAGTGGAAGGAACAAGGTTCAAATTCTGCAAATATTTGTACTTGGTGTGCAAGTGTATAGCTGCTTCTTTGGCGTCATGCCACGAGCCATTGCGGTTGAATTGGCAGTTTGAGGTTTCTAAAACCGTGAACAGGTGCGTGATTTCAGCTTTGGTAGTGGCAGACTCGGCGGCTTGGGCTGCGGTGAAACCGCCAGAAAGCAGAAATAGCAGGAAAAGGATGATTCGTGTCATGGCGTATTTAGGATTGGACTCCATTTATAACGTTTGAGCAAGCGTATCGAATGCTGTACAAATAAACAGTTTTAAGTTTTGAGTTTTTAGTATTGAGTCGAATTGACGGTTCGAGCGCCGGTGAAGCTTGAAAATCTAACCCACAGCCCTCAACTAAAATAATGACTGAATCACGCCATATCGTTTGCCCCCACTGCCACACCACCAACCGTGTCCGCACCGACCAGTTGGGCAGCGCGCCGATCTGCGGTCAATGCAAGCAAGCCCTGTTTGACGGCCACCCCGCCAACTTAGACGAAGCCGCGTTTGACAAACACGTCAGCCTCAACCAAGTTCCCGTGCTGGTCGATTTTTGGGCGCCGTGGTGCGGTCCATGTCGGCAAATGGCACCCGCTTACGAGCAGGCCGCAGCGCAGTTGGAGCCCAACGTCCGCGTGATCAAAGTAGATACCGAAGCCGTGCCCAACTTGGGCGCACGTTTCAACATTCGAAGCATCCCCACGCTGGCACTGTTTGTGAATGGCCGGGAAGTAGCGCGCCAAGCTGGTGCCATGGGTGCGGCTGATATTGTGCGTTGGGTCAAGAGTCACGCATAAAAAAGATTAAATACGCCTCCAGCCTGCGTATTTATTACCTGAAACGGGCAAGTTCGTCAGCTCAACGAATTTGCCGTTCAGAAATCCCCGCTGAGACTGCTCCGTTAATGAATAAACTTCAAAAACGCCGCCGTAAACACGCCCTAGTTGCCCGCAAAGTCTTGGCTGCGCACATACACCGTATGATTAAACCAGCGGTGCTCATGATGCCATTGAGTACGTTTAGAAGCATTTGGAACAATCTCCGTGTACACTTGATGATCGCGTTTAAGCAGTCCAAAGACGATGGTTTTAGCGTCAGCGCCTAGTCCACGCTTACCACGCACTCGACGTGGGCCAAATAAGACTCATCAGCCTCCAACTCGCCACACAGTGGCGATCTTTGCAAACACCACACAGCCATACGCTCACGCATGCGAAGGTAGATACTGTTGATACTTCGCAAAGATACGCTGCTCAAAGCGGCGCATTCAGTGGCCGTCAATTCCAAGGCAAAATGTTTAACAATTTGACGAAACTTGGCTTCACTAAGTTTAGAACGGTTGAAATACCTATTTTTACTATTCATTTCAAGAAGTTAGCAT
>JAYWCQ010000284.1:0-3296 GCA_043780435.1 Polaromonas sp. | reverse complement strand
TCGAAGCATCAGAACCCACCCATTGCAAACCTGATGTCGTTGCCACTTGTGCTAAATCTGACAGTGGCAATGCGTACGAGGTGACCACTGGCATGCTGGTTGCCGCAACTGCCGCAGCAACCACGGGTGCAGCAGGAGCTGGAACTGGCGTAACAAGCACTGGCGCAGCCGCTACAGGCATTACCGCCGCAATAGCGGCAACTGGAGCCACGTCTCGGCGTGTGTTGACAAACTCAGCTTGAGCTGGCGCAGCATTAGCACCGGTCTCACGGGCGGCTATTTCAGCGTTTTGCTCTGGAGCACGTTCAGTTCGTTCAGGGCGATCACCATTGCGCTCGCGACGGTCGCGGCCATAACGATCGCGGCTGCGGCGTTCGTTGCGTTGGCCTTCTGGGGCGCCTTCTTGGGCAATGCCTTGGTTGTCATTTTGATTGACCGCCTGGTTATCAGCATCTGCTTGATCAACAGCAACCGCTGTGACCAAACCAGCGGCGGCAACACCGGCAACAGCTTCAGAGCCGTTACGATCGCGTCGCTCACCCCGCTCTGGTCGTTCCGCGCGTTCAGGACGCTCGCCACGTTCAGCGCGCTCTGGGCGCTCTGGGCGCTCTGGGCGCTCACCGCGTGGTGGTCGACCGCCCTGACGTGGTGCTTTGTTTAAGGCATCAATATTGCCATCAGCCGGCGTATTGTCCGCCTGAGATGCTATGTTATTAATAGCGTTTTGCGTGCCTTCTGCATCTACACGTGTTTCATTGCGCGGGTTGCGACCGTTCGCACGTGGACTGCGGCCTTCTGGGCGACCCTCAGCACGAGGCTCATTCCTAGGCTCTGTGCGAGCTTCGTTGCGCGTATCAGCACGTGATTCGTCACGGCGCTCAGTCGTGCGCTCGACACCACGTTCACCAGTACGTTCGCCGCCACGGCCACCGCGTGTGTTGCGACCACGACCGTCACGGCGCTCGCCTTGGCCTTCAGGGCGCTCAGTACGCTCGCCGCGTGGGTTGCGTTGCTCACCGCGTTGGGCGTTGCCGCGACCATCGCCACCACCGCTACGTTTTTCACCGTCAGCTGCTGCACGCACGGGCGCAGCAACCACTGGTTTGTTCGCACCAAACAAGCCCTTGACCCAAGCAAAGAAGCCATTTTCAGCAGGTTTGACGGTTTTGGCTTCAACAGGTGCCACCTTGGCCGCAACCGGTGCAGGGGCTGCAACCGGACGAGGCGCAGCGGCAGGCGCTGGCGCATCAGGCAACACGCCTTTGATGATAGGCACCTGCTTGTTGGTCGGCTCTTGCGCACGACGCGTCACAGCCGTTGGATCTTCGATTTCATCGGCCATTTTGTAGCTGGCTTCGATGTTTTCCAAACGCGGGTCGTCGTGTTTCAGGCGTTCCAAGCGGTAGTTCGGTGTTTCAAGCGTTTTGTTCGGCACCATCAGCACGTTGATGCGCTGTTTGAGTTCGATTTTGGCGATCTCTTGGCGCTTTTCGTTCAGCAGGAAAGATGCAACATCCACCGGCACTTGGCACAGCACAGAAGCGGTGCTGTCTTTCAGCGACTCTTCTTGAATAATACGCAAAATTTGCAACGCGCTGGACTCGGTATCGCGGATATGACCGGCACCGCCGCAGCGTGGGCATGGGATAGATGCGCCTTCAGACAACGCAGGTTTCAGGCGCTGGCGGCTCATTTCCATCAGGCCGAATTTGCTGATCGTGCCAAACTGGACGCGGGCTCGGTCTTGACGCAGGGCGTCACGCAAGCGGTTTTCAACATCGCGGCGATTGCGGCTTTCGTCCATGTCGATAAAGTCGATCACGACCAAACCGCCCAAGTCACGCAAACGCATCTGGCGGGCGACTTCTTCAGCAGCTTCCAGGTTGGTACGGGTGGCGGTTTCTTCAATGTCACCGCCGCGAATGGAGCGTGCCGAGTTGACGTCCACCGACACCAAAGCCTCGGTGTGGTCGATCACAATCGCGCCGCCGCTTGGCAGTTGCACGGTGCGGGCGTAGGCGGATTCGATCTGGTGCTCGATTTGGAAGCGGCTGAACAGCGGCGCGTCGTCGCGGTAGCGTTTCACTTTGTTGGCGTGCTCTGGCATCACGTGCGCCATGAACTGCTGCGCTTGCTCGTACACGTCGTCGGTGTCGATCAAGATGTCGCCAATATCTGAATTGAAATAATCGCGAATCGCACGAATCACGAGGCTGGATTCTTGGTAAATCAAGAAAGCGCCCTTGCCGCCCTTGGCTGCACCGTCAATGGCGGTCCAAAGTTTCAGCAAGTAGTTCAAATCCCACTGCAATTCAGGCGCGCTGCGGCCAATGCCAGCGGTGCGGGCAATGATGCTCATGCCGTTCGGGTATTCCAGTTGCTCTAAAGCTTCTTTCAACTCTGCACGGTCATCACCCTCAATACGGCGGCTGACGCCACCACCACGCGGGTTGTTCGGCATCAACACGACGTAACGGCCGGCGAGCGACACAAACGTCGTCAACGCCGCGCCTTTGTTGCCGCGTTCTTCTTTTTCGACTTGAACTAAGAGTTGCTGGCCTTCTTTGATGGCGTCTTGAATGCGTGCTTGGCTGGGGCTGACGCCCGCTGCGAAGTACATTTTTGAGATTTCTTTGAACGGCAAAAAGCCGTGGCGGTCTTCACCGTAGTCCACAAAACAAGCTTCCAGCGACGGCTCGACGCGCGTCACGATGGCTTGGTAAATGTTACCTTTGCGCTGTTCGCGCCCTTCAATTTCGATTTCGTAGTCGAGGAGTTTTTGTCCATCGACAATGGCCAGACGACGTTCTTCAGTCTGTGTGGCGTTGATTAGCATCCGTTTCATCGGTATTCTTCTTTCTATTTTCATCACATGCTCAATACGAGCAAACGATGCCAGAACAGACGAATCAAGACGATGGGAATTGCCGGAGAGCTTGTGCAGTACCGTTCGCCAACTTTAGAGATAACTCTAAAAAGTTTGCGGCAGCTAAGCACCAGCGTAGGCGCTTGAAACCAGCATATGTGCAGGGCGGCTCAGTTTTTTCGTCTTCTCAACTTGAATCGCGGTGCTAAACTGATCTCAACAATAATATCTGTAAGCTCTTGACTCATGCAAAAGCTCACAAACTTTGGGTATTCCGTATGGTTGTCTCAAAACGTCGGCTTCAACTAAGCTTAAGGCAGACCACAGCGAACGTTGGCTCGTCATGTTTGTGTGCGAAAAGGTTAGCTGGCATCGACCAAACCAGCGGGGCGCAAAAAGCAGATGTGGACTAAACTCCAGACAAATCAAT
>JAYWCQ010000283.1:0-3234 GCA_043780435.1 Polaromonas sp. | reverse complement strand
TCACCACTCCGGCAATTGGACTGTGTGAAGCCTCGAATTATGACACATTTTATGGCACATTATTGGCATGAACTATTTAACTATTGAAGATGTTATCGGTAAAACGCCGCTGGTTGCCCTGCAACGCATAGGTGCGGCAGAAAACAAACTAAAAAACAATGTTGTTTTGGGCAAATTAGAGGGCAACAATCCTGCTGGCTCGGTGAAAGACCGAGCTGCCATGTCCATGATCAATCGCGCCGAAGAGCGTGGGCAGATCAAGGTGGGTGATAGATTGATTGAGGCAACCTCGGGTAACACGGGCATCGCGCTGGCCATGGCGGCAGCGATCAAAGGTTACAACATGGTGCTGATCATGCCGGAAGATCTGTCTATTGAGCGTGTGCAAACCATGAAGGCCTTTGGTGCTGAACTTATTTTGACCCCCAAAAGTGGTGGCATGGAATACGCGCGCGACTTGGCAGAGCAAATGCAAGCGGATGGAAAAGGACTGGTGCTGGACCAGTTCGCCAACCAAGACAACCCGCGTAGCCACTACGAGACGACAGGCCCAGAACTATGGGCGGATACGAACGGCCAAATCACCCATTTCGTCAGCGCCATGGGTACGACGGGAACAATCACGGGCGTGTCTAGATTTTTGAAAGAAAAAAATCCAAACATCAAAATCATTGGTGCGCAGCCATCTGAGGGTTCGCGTATTCCAGGCATCCGCAAATGGCCGACGGAATATTTGCCTAAAATTTACGATCCCAGCAATGTGGACGAGTTGGTGCTGGTCAGCCAAGCTGATGCAGAAAATATGTGCCGTCGATTGGCCAAAGATGAAGGTATTTTTTGCGGTATTTCAGCGGCAGGTGCATGTTGGGTGGCACAGCAAATTGCCAAAACTGTAGAAAATGCGACGATTGCCTTTATCGTTTGTGATCGGGGTGATCGATACCTCTCAACTGGTGTGTTTCCTGCTTGATTGAAAGTGACTATGCCTGCTTCAAATTTTATTGCTGGAATCACACCCCAAATCAACGCGGATCAAGCGAAAGAAATTGCCGCCGCATTAGATTTGCGTAGTCCGCCAGCCATTTTTTATAGCAATCCCTACCAGGTTTATGTCGTATTAAGAGAGCACGAACCCGTGCGACGCATGCCCGATGGCTCGGTGCTTATCACGCGTTACAAAGATTTGATTCAAGTTTATAAGGACGCACATACTTTTAGCTCTGACAAAAAAATTGAGTTCACGCCAAAGTTTGGCGATGCTCCGTATTTGTTGGAGCACCACACCACAAGTTTGATTTTTAACGACCCACCGCTGCACACACAGGTTCGTCAAATCATGATGGGCGCTTTGACGCGACGTGCCATTGACCAAATGGAAGCCAGCTTGACAGAGCTAGTTGCCAAACTGGCCGATCATATTGAAGCGCAAGGCGGTGGTGATTTGATTGAGGATTTTGCAGCCGCTATTCCGATTGAAGTCATTGGTAATTTACTCAATATTCCGCATGATGAACGTGTACCACTCAGAGATTGGTCGCTCGCTATTTTGGGTGCATTAGAGCCCAAGATATCTGCTGGTCAAGCTCAGCGTGGAAATACCGCTGTAGCTGAATTTCTTGAATACCTGAAAATTTTGGTAGCAAACAGACGAGCACATCCTGGCAACCCTGAAAGCGATGTGTTGACCCGCTTGATTCAAGGTGAGCGTAGCGATAATGGCCAGCGATTAAGTGAAAATGAGTTGCTGCACAACTGCATTTTTATATTGAACGCAGGGCATGAAACCACAACGAATTTAATCGGTAATGCTTTGGTTGCGCTGCTAGAATGGCCAGTGCAAAAAGAAGTGCTTATCAAACGAATAGGCGAATCGCAACATGATAAAGCAGCGTTAGATGATGTGCTGAATACGGCAGTCGATGAGTTTTTGCGGTTTGAATCGTCTAACCAACTTGGTAATCGCCGTGCAACGGTAGATTGCGTGGTGGGTGATATGGCTTTACCCAAAGGAACTTTGATTACGCTTTGTATTGGTTCTGCCAACCGTGATCCTGTGCAATTTGAACGAGCTGAAGAAATGGATATTACAAGACCAAACTGCAAGCATTTGTCGTTCGCTTTTGGGATCCATCAATGCGCAGGACTTCATTTGGCGCGTTTAGAAGGCCGCGTTGCCTTGCAAATTTTCTTGCAAAGATTTCCCAATTACAAACTGACTGCAGCTCCTACGCGCGGCGGTCGTGCACGATTCAGAGGTTTTTTGAACGCGCCTTTTTCAATAAGTTAAATTATTTTTTAAAAATTTCTTCGATGCAAGCCTATAAATACTGTCCTTCATGTGCCGCACCTTTGGCTTTTGTTGCATTGATGGAAGACGGCGGTAAGAAAGAGCGCTTACGCTGCCAAGCTTGTGATTTCACGCATTGGAACAATCCAACACCGGTACTGGCTGCAGTTATTGAGTACGAAGGGCGCATTTTTCTTGCCCAAAATGCTGCATGGCCCGGCAAGATGTTTGCGCTGATTACTGGCTTTATGGAAGCAGGAGAAACGCCTAAAGAGGGTATCGCGCGGGAGATCAAAGAAGAGACGAATCTTGATGTCAGCGAGCTCAATTTGATTGGTGTGTATGACTTTCAACGCATGAACCAAATCATCATTGCGTACCATGCCGTCGCTTCTGGTGACGTGATTTTGTCGCCTGAGTTGGTGGATTTCAGGTTGTTTTCGCCGCAAACGGTGAAATGCTGGCCTTCTAGTACGGGCTATGCCTTGGCAGATTGGCTCAAATCGCGCGGTCACGAGCCGCAGTTTGTGGAATGGCCAAAGCCATAACTTGTATTTCCAAAGTAAAAAAGCCCACCAAACATTTAGTTTGACGGGCTTTTTTACTAAGAAAAACTGAATTACTTCAATTTAACTTCTTTGTAATCGACATGCTTACGTGCTTTTGGATCAAATTTCTTGATCAGCATTTTGTCCGGTGTGGTTTTCTTGTTTTTGTCAGTCGTGTAGAAATGACCTGTACCAGCTGTTGATTCCAGCTTGATTTTTTCGCGTCCGCCTTTTGCCATGATGATGCTCCGTGTCTAGGTTGAATCTAGGGTTATAGGGTGGATGAATTAAGCTTGACCACGAGCGCGCATGTCTGCGAGCACGGATTCGATGCCGTTTTTGTCGATCAAACGGATGGCTGCAGCTGAAACGCGCAGACGAATCCAGCGGTTTTCGGCT